>NZ_JAAKYA010000082.1:215024-215345 GCF_011044775.1 Limisphaera ngatamarikiensis
CGTTGGCCCGCGTCAAATAGTTCGCCGACCCGACCCAGCTGGGGCAATGGCTGCGCCAACAATCCGACACCTCGATCGCCGCGCTCTGGAACCTCAACGCGCAGTTTGTGCAGTGGGTCATCGACCGGGCCGACCCCGCCCGCTGGACCTACGCCGGACGCGCGGAAGCGTTTTTCGACGAGACACAGATCGAAGTCTTCGGCCCCTTCCTGGTCGGCGGTGAACTGGGTTCGCCCGGCGAGGTGAGCAGCGCGTTGCCGGCGATGCTGCAAACGCTCCGGCCGCTCTGGCGGGATCGCGCCTGCGATTTCCTGGCCGACA
>NZ_JAAKYA010000083.1 GCF_011044775.1 Limisphaera ngatamarikiensis
CCAGTACCGACCCTGCCGAATCACCGGCGCCCAGTCGTTGGTCCCCCACCACAACGTCACCGTCGCTCCCTCCACCGCCTCCCCCGACACCCCCACTACCCCCGGCACCGTCCGAGCCGTGTACTGGTTGAGCCGGTTGACCGTGTTGCTGCTCCACCGCAGACTCCAACCCAGCTCATCCCCACCCCAGCCCCCAACCGTGCGGTTCCCAATCGCATCGTGCCGATACTCAAACTGTTGCCCCGCCACCGGCCGACCGTCCGCCCAGTACCGTCGGCCCGACTCCAACTGACCATACGGGTCGTACCGGTAGACCCAGTAACTGCCGTCGGCCCAACCGGCCCGCACCCGCCGGCCCATCGCATCGTACGTCCAGTCCAGCCGGCTCACCACCCCCGTCGCAACCACCGACTGCACGTTGGTCAGCCGGTTCCACAGGTCAAACCCCCGGGTCGTCGTCAGCCGCACCTGCCCGTTCTGTCGGAACGTCACCTGCCGCACCATCGAACCCAACGGCTCCCATGCGTACTCGGCCCGGTGCCCCTGATCATCGGCCACGCTCAGCAGCCGATCGCCCCCGCCCCAGCTGTAGTTCACCCGGCTCAGCAGCGTGCCGCCGCGCCAGACCTCCTGCACCAGCCGCCGGCCCAACGCGTCCACCAAGTTGGTCACCCGCACCCCGTCCAGCTCACCCCCCACCCACTGCTCGCTGATCAACTCCCCGGCCGCCGTCCCTGTCGCCAACGCTCCGCTCCCGCACACCAACCGGCCCGTTACCGCTTTTCCAAAGAGACAATCGGCACCACTCCACAAGCGAACCCCCTTATCTCAAGGTGCAATCGCCAGCCGATTCGTCCAATTACCGGCTTCTTCAAACGCACGTTGCAGCTCGACGCTGTCCAGACTCTCCACACGGCCGTCGAGAAACAAAATGTACCCCCTTTGTCCATGCAGAGCACGCCCCTCCCTCCAACCCGCCCGACCAAGCGCCCCGTCC
>NZ_JAAKYA010000084.1 GCF_011044775.1 Limisphaera ngatamarikiensis
ATCCGGGGCGGGACCGGGGGTGGTTCGCGTTTGGGGCTGACCACGGGCGAGACGATGGTGGACACGACCAGCACCAACCTGTTTTTGCGGGCGGTGGTGCCGGCTCATCCGATCTTCAACGGGGTTGTGCTGGACGCCAACGGTGTGATGGTCAATCCGTATGCGCGGCGGATCCTTCACACCAACGCCCAGACGGGGGAGACGATCCTGCAGAATGGCATTTCGCTGTGCAGCAATCCGTTGATTGAGGGGGCGGGTCCGATTGCGGTGGTGAGCACGCCGGGGGATGCGGGCAACAATGTGCTGGTGATTGCCGAGTTTGTGCCGGGGCTGGTGTCGGGCAACGGGCGGGGTGAGGTCCTGGGGGCCAGGCGGCTGGTGTTTTTGACGGGCAGCCGGGAGGCCGGGGGTGTGCCTTCCAACGGGGCCGGTGTGTTTGACCTGTTGCCGGAGGGGGAGCGGATGTTTTTGAATGCGGTGGACTATCTGCTGGGGGTGGTGGGGGGAGCGCCGATGGTCCGGGTGGATCCGCCCCTGGGCACCAATTTGTACGTGGGGGAGAGCTGGACGTTCAGGGCGCAGCTCTACGGGGCGGAGCCTCTGACGTGGCAGTGGTACAAGGACGGGCAGCCGTTGCCGGGGCAGACGGGGCCGGGGCTGGTGTTGCCGGCGCTGACGCAGGAGGATGCGGGCGGGTACACGGTGGTGGTGTCGACTCCGCTGGGCAGTGCGACCAGTGCGGTGGCGCGGCTGGAGTTGGCGGTGCTGCCGGGGCCGAATCTGACCAACGCGCTGATCGCATACTGGCCGCTGGACACGGTGGTGGGCAACAAGACGCCGGATCTGGTCAGCGGCTATGACCTGACGCTGGTGAACCTGGGGGCCGGCAATCTGGTCAGCGGCCGGTGGGGTCGGGCGTTTCAGTTGGACGGGGCGGCCCGGCAGGGGTTGGAACGGATTCACAATCCGGGCGACGATCTGCCCATTTACAATCATCCGGACTTTACGGTGTCGCTGTGGGTCAACGGGCCGGTGCAGTCGGATCGGCGGGTTTTCTGCGAGG
>NZ_JAAKYA010000085.1 GCF_011044775.1 Limisphaera ngatamarikiensis
TCCGGTTCAGCACGAAGCGGACGGAGGACGGCACGGGCCTGGTGCTGTACGAATACCGCGCCTACAGTCCCACCCTGGGAAGGTGGTTGAGCAGGGATCCATTAGGGGAACAGCCTGGCAGCTTCTCGTTAAGGTCCGGGCCTGCGAGTCTGTTGGGTGCGCAACCCTATGCATTTGTCCTTAATGCGCCGGTGTTCCAATATGATATTTTGGGTCTCGTACCGCCGATGGATGTGCCATGGTGGCCTCCCAAATGCGATCCGCCCCCGCTGCCAAGTCCCTGCGATGTAGCCGCACACCTTATTAGGAGCTTCTTGAGCACGCCTCAGGAGAAGGCAGCGTGGGACAGGTATGTGTCGGGCACTGGAGGGACGTGGGAGTTATCGTGCTCGGAGATGCGATCGGTGTTGAGCGCAGCCAGGGCCGGGAACGGGATGACCGTGCTGGATATGATCGAAGCAGAGCGGCGCCGATGCGAGTACGGCTTTTTGGGGTATCCCAATTCGGACTGGTGGAAGTCTCGTTGGTGGATGAGTCAAAGGAAAGAGGTAGTGGCTGTGGGCGCCCCATGGGAGTGTGCTTTGGGCAACGTTGAGCTGACGATTTACACCGAGTGCGAGTGCAACAAGTTCTTCTTTAGAGTGTGTTTGAAGGACACCTACGATTTCGATCCCAAGTGGTTAGAAACGCACCGGGGTTCGGGTGAAGTCCCTGTGATCCTGGTGTCGGCCGCTCAGAATGCACTGAATTGCGGTTGGACGCCATTTGAGTTTACGGGCTGTTATGCAACCGGATGTGGGCCGTAGGGTGGCGAAGGCGGTGTTAGGGGTTGCCTACAGCATGACGGTTATTGGGCTTCCATTAGCAGACGCCGTATACTTTGGGGGTGGAAGGTTGGGGGGGTGGCTGGAACTTGTCGTACACCTGGTGTTATTTGGCAGCGTGTGGTTGGGGTGGGCGCTGAACCGGTGGGAATGGGGGTTGGGTGCCGCAAGCGGGGCGTCTGCGATCCTGTTGGTGGTTTTTGTTTGGCGTAATGTCGGGCATCCTGAGCCGATCGTGGGTGACTATAGCGGCCCTTATCTCCTTGGACTGACCGTTCTTCCTTTTGTGGCTTGCTTGTTCTATCCGGGGAAGTGGTATGTGAAGCTCGGGTTCATGGTGGTCGGATTGTTGGGCGAGTGCATAGCGCTTGTGGTGAGTGGGTTTGTGTGGTTAGTCCTAAGGGGCTTGCCCGTGGATTGAGCTGCGCAGCGGAGTCGAAGTCCGCCGGGAGATGTTAATGGCACTGCAAGGAACGATCCGGTGAGTCCGTAGGGCCAGCCTCGAGCGCAACTGCATGTCGTCGACGTCCTGAGCCTTAACGCTAGTGTCCAGCCCAGCGGATGCTTTGGCCGGCGTGTTTTGGGTGGCTGTGGCATTGACGAGCTCCAGAGGCACAGAGTGCGCACGGGGCGGTGCATCGGGCTCGTGATGCATGGAGTCGTGCGGCGTGTAGGGAAGCGCTGGGCGACGATGCCAGTTGAGCAGCGATCTGGACGCCATGGGGTGGGCGAGGACGGCGACCGTCCCGCGTGGGTGTGACGGCGCAGGTAAGGGACGGACGGTATCCGGCCGGTCCGCAGGAAGATGCGGGCACAGGGGACTGTGCCCCTCCCACAGGGTTTGTTGGGGGGACCGTGCCGCCGCGGTCCGCAAGAAAAGGCAGACACCGGGGCCCGCGCCGAACCTGCAGCGCAACTCAATCGGCCGGGTGCCCTTCCGAACTCCGCCAGGTCGGGAGGGACCGTGTCCTCGCGGTCCGGGAAAATAGCGGGCACAGGGGACTGTGCCCCTCCCGCGCGATCGCTAAAGCCAAGGCACCCTGCGGCATTTAGCAGCTTGGGAGGGACGGCGCCCCGCCGTCCGCAGAAATATTGGGCACAGAGGACTGTGCCCCTCCTGGGGAATCCCCAAATCGGAGGCAGCCCAGCCCATTCGCCAGGTCGGGAGGGACCGTGTCCTCGCGGTCCGGGAAAATAGCGGGCGCAGAGGACTGCGCCCCTCCCAGAAGGTCGCATGGGAGGGACGGCGTCCCCGCCGTCCGCAAGAGTATTGGGCACAGGGGACTGTGCCCCTCCCGGGCCATGGGCAAACTGAGGGAGTCCTGGGCGGTTGGCCAATCTTGGGAGGGACCGCGTGCTTGCGATGTGCATTTGGCGGGCGTGGAGGAGTGTGCCGCTTGCGGGCGGGGTGGCCCGGGTCGGGAGGTGACCGGGCGTGCGGGTAGCGCGAGAATCCGTTGGCGATCGGCCGTGGCGGCTTTTACATTAGGGTGCCGTGGGTCTTGTCAAGAGGAAGCTTGAGGAACGGCGACCCGAGCCGGCCAGGTACGACGACTCAGGTGGGCCAGGGGTGAGGTGGGTGTTTTCGCTGATCTGGAAGCTGCGCTGTTGTTCCGGGTTGGTGCTTCTACTGGCGTGGGCGCATGTTGCATGGGCGCAGACCACGTTGACGCTGGTGCCCGAGGGGGCGTGGTGGCGGTGGCGCAAAGGCACCAACGAGGCGTCCAATCCGACGTCGGCATGGCGTCAGCGGTCGTATAACGACTCGACCTGGCTGCTGGGGCCTGCGCCGTTCCACTATGGGGAGGGTTTGACCCAGGGGACACTCCTCAGCGACATGCGCAGCAACTATACCTGCATTTTTCTGCGCACCTCGTTTGTTTTTACGAACGCGCCGGAGGAGGTGGCGCAGGTGGAGTTGCAGGCCAATTTCGATGACGGCTTTGTGGCATGGATCAACGGGGTGGAGGTGGCACGGTCCAACGTGGTCGGGGAACCGCTGGTGACGGGGGTTGCGTCGGCGTCGCATGAAGCCGGCCAATTTGAGTCGTTCCCGATTGCACTCACGCCGTCGTCCTATCTGGTGACAGGGAGCAACGTGCTGGCGGTGCAGGTTTTCAACTCTTCCCGCACGAGTTCGGATCTGCGGTGGGATGCGCGATTGGTGCTGCGGCTCCGCGTGCCTTCCACACCTCCGGCGGTGGTGAATGTGCAGCCGCCCGCGGGCGCCACGGTGTCCAATCTCAGCCGGGTCGTTGTGACCTTCAACAAACCGGTTCAGGGTGTGGATGGGCCGGACCTTTGGGTTCAGGATCAACCGGCTGCGCGGGTTTGGGGGGTGCCGGGGACGAACGTGTATGTGTTTGAATTTGCCCCGCCTGCTCCGGGTCTGGTGGCGATTTCCTGGGACGAGGCCCACGGCATCACGGATCTGGCGGGTCAGCCATTTGATGCGACGGCTGCGTCGGCGCACTGGACGTATGTTGTGGCGGACACGGTTCCGCCGGTGATTCAGAGAATGGTGCCGGCTCCGGGCGCGACGGTGGGGCAATTCGGTGCTCTGGAGGTGTGGTTCAGTGAACCGGTCTCGGGCGTGGACGCTTCGGACCTGCAGGTGCAGGGTCGGCCGGCTGCTGCGGTGGTGGGGTCGGGCGCCGGACCGTATGTGTTTACGTTTGAGCCGGCCGGACCGGGGACGGTGGAAGTGGCCTGGTCGCCGGGTCACGGGATTGCCGATCTGGCGCAGCCGCCGAACCCGTTTGCAGGTGGGAGCTGGACGGTTCAGGTGAGCGGCCCGGGTTTTGCGGGCGACGTAATTCTGAATGAATTCGTGGCGGCGAATCGGACGGGTTTGCGGGACGAGGATGGCGAGTTACAGGACTGGATTGAGTTGTACAACCGGGGCAGCAACACGGTGAACCTGCTGGGCTGGTCGCTGACGGATGATCCGGACGATCCAACCAAGTGGGTGTTCCCGTCGGTGCAGTTGGGGCCGGGCCAGTATCTGGTGGTGTTTGCGTCGGGGAAGGACCGGCGCGATCCCGCGCCGGGCAGGCGGCTTCATTTGAATTTTCAGCTCAACGATTACGGCGAGTATCTGGCGTTGTATCGGCCCGACTATCCGTTTCAACCGGCCACGGTGTTTGCGCCGGCGTATCCGGAGCAGCGGACCGACATTGCGTACGGGTTGGCTGCGGATGGACAGTGGCGGTATTTTGCCACGCCGACGCCCGGTGCGGCCAACACGGGTGCGGCGCTGGCGGGGATCACGCCCGAACCGCACGCGAGCGTGGCGCGCGGGTGGTTTGACCACCCCTTCTGGCTGCATTTGAGCTGTCCGTTGCCGGATGCGGTGCTGCGCTACACCACGGACGGGCGGGAACCCACGGCAACCACCGGCAGCGTGTACACCGGGCCGCTCTGGATCACCAACACCACGGTGTTGCGCGTGGCGGCTTTTGCGCCGGGTTATTTGCCCTCGCGCACCGTCACCCACACCTACCTGTTCCTGGAAAGCGTCATTCGGCAGCCCAACAACCCGCCGGGATTCCCTTCGACCTGGGGGACCTATGCCAATTTTCCGAACAACATCGTGCCGGCCGATTACGAGATGGACTGGGACCCGTTGCGGGTGGACCCGAACAATCCGGCCTCGCCGGTGGATCCTGCCAAGCTGCAGGATCTGAAGGAGGGGTTGCTGGAGCTGCCGGTGTTGTCGCTGGTGATGAACCCGGCCGATTTGTTTGAACCGACGGGTCTGTACTGGTCAACGAACGTGGTGCGGAAGACCTTCCCCAACAAACCGGTGTCGGTGGAGATGGTGTTGCCGGACGGGCGGACGGCATTTGCGACCACTGCGGGGATTGAGGCGCATGGGAATGCGAGCCGGGAACCGTCCAAGAATCCCAAGCACGGATTCAAACTGAACTTTCGCGGCGATTTCGGTCCGGCCGCGTTGGAGTATCCGGTCTTTCCCGAGTCGCCGGTGAAACGGTTTGACGATCTGGTGTTGCGGCCGGATTTCAACACCAGTTGGCGGCACTGGTCGGACAGCCCCAACAACGGCGCCGGAGCGTATCAGCGGAGTCGGGCCAGTCGATTCCGTGATGCATGGATCAAGCAGGCGTTTCGTGACATGGGGCAGGTCGCCAGTCACAACCGCTACGTGCACCTGTTCCTCAACGGGCTTTACTGGGGCGTGTATGACATCAGCGAGCAGCCCACGAAACATTTCGGTGCCGCGTACTATGGCGGGGACGATGACGAGTACGACGCCTACGACCAGGGGGTTTTGCGGGCCGGCACGGCCGATGTGTACAACGCGATGGTCGGCCTGACGGGGCTGGCCGACAATGCCCGTTACGAGCAGATGAAACAGTACCTCGACGTGCCGCAGTACATTGATTACGTGCTGCTGCATTTCTTTGTGGGGCACCAGGACTGGGGTTACAACAAGAACTGGCATGCGGTGCGCCCGCGGCGGCCGGGCGGCACGTTCAAGTTTTTCCCGTGGGATGGCGAGTGCATTTTGTTGAATGAGGACGTCAACCGGGTATCCAACACGGACGTTCCGGCCGGTCTGCACACCAAGCTGGTGGAAAACGCCCAGTATCGTCTGGATTTCGCCGACCGTGTGTACAAGCACCTGCTGGCGCCGGGCGGGGCGCTGACCCGGGAGGCCAACATTGCGCGGTGGTTGTACTGGTCGAACCTGTTGTATCGGCCGATTGTGGCCGAGTCGTGTCGCTGGGGGGATTATCGCCGGGATGTGCATCCCTGGCAGGACGGGACGTTTGTGCTGTACACCCGGGAGACCCATTGGCAGCCGGAAAACCAGCGGATGGTGGGTTCGTATTTTGTCAACCGGCCGGGGATCGTACTGAACCAGTTGCGGGCGGCCGGGTTGTATCCGGGTGTGGATCCGCCCGAGTTCCGGCTGGGGAGTGTGACGGGTCCTGTTACCGGCGGGGGTCGTGTGGCGCGCGGCACGTTGCTGGTGCTGCGCAATCCGGGGGCTTCCGGCACCGTTTACTTCACGACCAACGGGACCGATCCGCGCGTGTATTACGCGGGCACGGTATCCGCGGATGCGCAGATCTACACGCAACCGATCGTTCTGCAGGACACGCTGACGATCAAGGCGCGCGTCCTGTCCGGCACCACCTGGAGCGCCCTGAACGAGGCAACCTTCCGGGTGGCGGAACTGACGCTTCCGATTGCCATCACGGAGATCAATTACAACCCGCCCGGAGGCGAGGCTTACGAGTTTCTGGAGCTTCAGAACCGTGGGACCCGCCCCCTGGACCTCGGTGGATTCAGCTTCGAGGGGATTTCCTTTGTGTTTCCGATCGGGACCGTGCTGGCGCCCGGCGGGGTGATTGTGCTGGCCAACAATGCCAACCCGGCCGCGTTCGCAGAGCGGTACCCGGGGGTGCCGGTGTTCGGGTATTTCGGCGGCAACCTCTCGAACGGTGGGGAGCGTTTGCGCCTGCTGGATCGGCAGGGTCGGCCGGTTCTGACGGTTGCTTATGACGATGAGAACGGTTGGCCGGCGGCGGCCGACGGCGGGGGCGCCACGCTGGAGTTGGTGGATCCCGAGGGCGATCCCAGTGCACCGGCGTCGTGGCGGGCCAGTGCGCGACCCTGGGGCACGCCCGGTCTGGCCCCCGTGGCGGCTCCGTCGCCGGGACCGGTGCGGATCAGCGAGGTGATGGCCGACAATGCAGGTTCGGTGGTCCACGAGGGTGCGTTTCCCGATTGGGTCGAACTCCACAACCGTGGCGATGAACCGGTGGATCTCGGGGGCTGGAGCCTCACCGACGACAGCAATCCGCGCAAGTTTGTGTTTCCGTCCGGCGTCATGCTGCCGCCCGGCGGTTTTCTGGTGGTGTGGTGTGACAGCCGCACCAACACGGCGGGGTTGCACACGGGATTTGCCCTGAGCCGGCGCGGCGACTCGGTGTTCCTGTATGATCCGGCCACGAACCGCGTGGACGCGCTGAGCTTCGGGGTTCAGTTGACGGATTTCACCCTGGGGCGTGTGGGGGATGAATGGCGGCTGTGCCGGCCGACGCCGGGGTCAAGCAATGAGCCGGTGGCCCTCGCCCCGGCGACAAACCTGGTCTGGAACGAGTGGCTGGCCAATGCGCCTCCCGGCGGGACCGATTGGGTGGAGCTGTACAATCGGGATCCCAACGCGCCGGTCAGTCTGCGCGGGTTGTATGTGGCCACGTCCAATGCCGTGGTGGAGCTCCGGTGGCTGTCGTTTGTGCCTCCGGGCGGGTTCGTGCTGTTGCGGGCGGATTCGGATCCGGGGCCCGATTCGCTGGGACTCAGCCTGCCGGCTTCCGGAGGGACACTGACGCTTTACGATCCCGCCGGTGAGGTACTGGATCAGGTGAGTTATACGGCGCAGCCGGAGGGCGTGTCGGAAGGGCGTTATCCGGACGGCGCGGAGACGGTGGTTACCTTTCCGGGCACTCCCAGCCCCGGTGCTTCGAACTACCGGGCCTCATGGAGCGGCCCATGGTTGAACGAAGTATTGGCCCGGAACAATCGGGCGGCGCTGGCTCCCTGGGGTGAATACGCGGATTTCATCGAACTGCACAACCCGGGCTCGAACGCGGTTTCGCTGGCGGGGCTGGCGCTGGGGCGCGGTTCGGGGACGGGACGCAACCGTTGGGCATTCCCGCCCGGTGTGAGCATCCCTGGCGGCGGTTATCTGGTGGTATGGTGCGACGGGGCCCGGCCGGCCGGTTTCGTGGCCGGTTCGGCCCTCAATGCCGGGTTTGATCTGGACGGTGACTCTGACGAGGTGCTGTTGTTCAACGCGGCGGGCCAGGTGGTGGATCGTGTGGCGTACGGCTTGCAGGTTCGGGACCTGCCGCTGGGCCGCACCGCCGAGGGTTGGCAACTGCTGGCAGCCGCGACGCCCGGAGGCCCCAACGCGGCCCCGGCCGAGCTCGGGCCGGTCACAGCGCTGCGCATCAATGAATGGCTGGCCGCCAACCCCGACGGACCGGACTGGTTTGAACTCTACAACACCGATCCGCGGCCGGTTCGACTCGACGGCCTTCGGTTGACGGATAACCCCTCGATTCCGGGGCGGGCCCGTTTCTCGATTCCGCCGCTGAGTTTCATAGCCGGGCATGGCTGGGCACGGTTCATTGCGGACAACGACCGCAGTGCGGGGGCGCATCATGTCAACTTCGCCCTGAACCAGCGGGGCGACAGCCTGCTCCTCTACACGGCCGATGGACAGCTCATTGATGCGGTGGGGTTCGGCCTGCAGTCTGCGGGCGTGTCCCAGGGCCGGCTGCCCGATGGTGGGTCCAATGTGGTGGCTTTCCCCGGTCCGTCTGCGGGCGAGCCCAATTACCTTCCGCTGACCAACGTCCTCATCAGCGAGGTGCTGTCGCATACCGATCCACCCTTCGAGGATGCGGTGGAAATCCTGAATCTCACCGACAACCCGCTCGACATCAGTGGCTGGTACCTGAGCGACAGTGCCGCCGACCCGAAGCGGTACCGCGTCCCCGAGGGCACGGTCATTCCCGCGCGGGGGTATGTGGTGTTTTACCAGTTCCAATTTGGTTCGCCGGACGGGGAAGCAGACGCGCCGCCGCGGTTCAGTTTCAACTCGGCGCATGGCGACGAGGTGCATCTGTTCGAGGCCCTGCCGGATGGAACCCTGACCGGTGCACGCGCCAGTGCGGTGTTTGGTCCGGCCCCCAACGGCATCCCGTGGGGCATCCATCCGACCAGTGTCGGGTACGACTTCACCCTGTTGAGCCAGCCGACCTTTGGCGTTTCCCAACCCACGAACCTGGTCCATTTCCGGACGGGTCGCGGCGCGCCCAATGCGGCCCCGTGTATCGGACCGGTGGTGATCAACGAAATTCACTATCAACCGCCCGAGGACCTGGACGCGCCGGACAGCGGCCTGTTGGAGTTCATCGAACTGTACAACCTGGCACCGACGAACGTGCCCCTGTATGACCCGGTACATCCCACCAACCGCTGGCGGCTGGCCAATGCGGTCCGGTTCGAATTCCCGCCGGGCCTGGTGTTGCCACCCGGCGGGTACCTGCTGGTGGTGGCGTTCGACCCGCAAACCAACGCGGCCGCGCTGGAACTTTTCCGGGCCCGGTACGGCGTGACCACCACGCCGATCGCGGGCCCCTGGGACGGCCGCCTGGACAACGCCGGCGAGACGGTGGAACTGCTGCGGCCCGACACGCCCCAGGCGCCGCCTCATCCCGATGCGGGTTACGTGCCGTATTACCCGGTGGATCGCGTGGCCTACGGTCGGGCGGCGCCCTGGCCGGTTGAAGCCGCGGGCGGAGGGGCTTCGCTGCAACGGATTCGACCGGACCTTTACGGCAACGACCCCGTGCATTGGAAGGCCGGGGCACCCACGGCCGGCCGGACCAACGCGCCGGTGCCCCAGGCGCCTCCTGTGATTGTGCAGGCGCCCCGGTCCCTGACGGTTCGACCGGGCGAAACCGCGACGTTCCAGGTGGAGGTTGAGGGCGCAGCCCCCTATGAGTTCCAGTGGTACCACGGGGGCACACCCATTCCAGGCGCGACCGCCCCGGTGCTGACCTTCGTGGTGGACAGCGAGGAGCGGGCCGGATCGTATCGCGTCCGGGTTTCAAACGCCTACGGCACGGTCCTGAGTTCGCCGGCCACCCTCACGGTGCTTGTGCCGCCGCAGATTGTGGCAGCGCCGCCGGACCTCGTCGTCCGGCTGGGGGAGGAGATTCTGCTGCAGGTTCAGGCCGCGGGCACGGCACCGCTGTCGTACCAATGGCAGCGCAACGGCATCGATCTGCCGGGACAAACTGCGTCCATTCTGCGTGTGGCGTCGGCCACCCTTGCCGATGCCGGTCTGTATCGCGTCCTGGTGACGAACGAGGCCGGGAGCACCAGCGCGGTGGCGCGGGTGACAGTGCAGGCGCCGCCGCAGCTGACGCTTCAGCCGCAGGGCGGGTTTGCCGTGCCGGGCAGCCGGTTCGAATTCCGCGCAGCCGCCACCGGGGATCCGCCGTTGAGTTATCAATGGCATTTCAACGACACGTCGATCCCCGGCGCAACCCAGCCGGTTTTGGTGCTGGATCCGGTGAGGACCGATCATGCGGGTACCTATACCGTCCGGGTCACGAACCCGGCCGGCAGCGTGTGGAGTGCGCCGGCCATGCTGATTGTGGTGCAGCCACCGCGTTTGTCGCCCGTGGGCTGGACCGAGGAAGGGGAGTTCGAGGGCCTGCTGATGGGTGAGCCGGGCCGGTTGTACGTCGTGGAAGCGTCGGTGGACCTGCGGCAGTGGATTGAAATTGGTCGGTGGCGGGTGGAATCCGACGCCGTGACGTTCCTCGACGCGGAGGCGGGTCAACACCCGGTGCGATACTACCGGGCCCGACTCATTGAGTAATAGTCGGGCGGCCGCGTTGCGGGCCGCTTGAATGGGCGCACTCGGGACGGGTTGGGGCGGCGGGAGTTTACATTTCTTGGCTTTCTTTTCTCCAGAATGGCGTTTTGGGGCAGCGGCTCTTGCGAATGGACAGCGGCCTTCTAGTGTGGCGTGACGGGGCGCAAGGGGTGCGTTCCCAGAACCAGTGAGGGTCCCATGAAAACGCGGCGTGAGTTCCTGAAAACCTCGTTGGCGGCCGGTGCCGCCCTGTCCCTGGGCGGGCTGGAACGGTTGTTTGCGGCTGAACCTGCGTCGGGTGGTGCCACAGCGCAGGCGGGGGCACAGGCGACGCGATCCGTTTTGGTGGCGGTGCGGGATGGCGAGCGAGCGGCCATGCTGGATCGTGCCCTGGCGGAGTTGGGCGGGATGAAGGCGTTCGTCAAGCCCGGGCAGACCGTGCTGGTGAAGCCGAACATCGGGTGGGACGTACCGCCCGAGCGTGGGGCCAACACGCATCCCGAGCTGGTGCAACGGATCGTGGAGCTTTGTTTGGAGGCGGGCGCCAGGAGTGTACAGATTTTCGACAATCCGGTGGACGAGTGGCGTCGTGCCTACGAAACCAGCGGGATTGAGGCGGCCGCGCGCAAGGCCGGCGCCACGATGGTGAACGGCAAGGACGAGTCGCTTTATCGTCAGGCGAGTGTGCCGCGCGGGGTGAAGTTGCGGGAGGCGCGCGTGCATCGCCTCTACCTGGACGCCGACGTGGTGATCAATGTGCCGGTGCTGAAGACGCACGGCGGGGCGCGGATCACGGCCTGTTTGAAGAACCTGATGGGGGTGGTCTGGGACCGCCGGGTCTACCATCAGTTGGACCTGCACCAGTGCATTGCGGATTTTGTGACGTTGCGGAAACCGGAGCTGAACATCCTGGACGCGTACCAGCCGATGGTTCGAAACGGTCCGCGGGGCCGCAGCGCGGATGACTGCGTGGTGATGCGGACGTTGTTGGTCTCGACCGACCCGGTGGCGGTGGATGCGGCCGGGGCCCGCATGCTGAATCTGGAACCGGATCAGGTGGCCCATATCCCGCTGGCGGCGAAACTCGGGCTGGGTACGGCGGATCTGGATCAGGTGGAGGTCCGTCGGATTCGCCTGGGCTGAGGCTCGGGGAGTCAACCCGGCCTCTCCGGCGAGGTGTTCATGGCGGAAGTTCGCTCCTCTCAACCCGGGCCATCTTCGCGTCGGGCACCTGTCTCTTCCGAAGACTTCCGACCCGAGGGCAGGGCTGCGGTCTGTGGAGCGCCCGAGGTTTGTGCCCGGATTGGCCGGGCCGGATGGTTGCGCCGGGTCCGGGTGGCAGTGGGGGTGGTGGTTCTGGGTGCGTTTGTCTGGGTGTTCACCGATGTGCGGGAACTGGCGCCGGCATGGCTGGGGTGGTTGTTGCCGCGGACGCAGTTTGTCCCCTCTTTGCTGGGCTGGACGGCCGGGGCAGGCGTGGCCGTGGCCGCGCTGGTGATTCTTGCGGTGACGTTGCTTTGCGGTCGGGCGTACTGTGCGGCGTTTTGTCCGTTGGGGCTTTACCAGGACGCCGTCTGGTGGGTACGCCGAAAATTGCTGGGGAGCCGGCGCGTTCCGTTCTCGCCCGAGGCCGCGAGGGTACGGTCGGCGGTGTTTTGGTTTTGCGTGGGAGGTGCGGTGGTGTCGGGCGGGGTGATGCTGGCGTGGCTGGATCCTTACAGTGGATTCGGCCGGATCGCAGCCCTGTGGTTTCGCCCCCTGTTTGCGTGGTTGACCAATGCGGCGGTGGATCTGCTGGGCGCGTTGGGGGTGGAGGGGTTGTATCGCGTGGCGGTTCCGTGGCATTGGGGATGGGGGAGTGGGCTGGCGGCAGGTTTGTTGTTTCTGGTGACGGGCCTGGCGGCGTGGCGGGGCCGATTGTACTGCAACACGGTGTGTCCGGTGGGGACGCTGCTGGGCTGGCTGGCACGGCGGGCGCGGTGGCAACTGCAGTTGCAACCGGCGCAATGCCGCAAATGTGCGCGGTGTCTGGAGGCCTGCAAGGCCCAGTGCATTGACCTGCGGCATCAGACGGTGGATTTCTCGCGGTGCGTTCTTTGTTTCAACTGCATGGCCACCTGTCCTGAACAGGGCATGCGGTGGGTGCGCGGGAACCGCGGGGCGCCCGGTCGGGAGGCCGGTTCCGCGGGCGGGGTGGCTGCGCCGGATCGGCGTCGTTTTCTGGCGTGGGTATGGGGGCTGATTGCATCCGGGCCGCTGTTGTGGGGTGCCCGTGTGCGTGCTGAAGGGGAGACGGGCCATGAATCGACCCCGGCGGGCGGCGGTTCGGCTCCGCGGGGCGGCGTACCGGTCACTCCGCCGGGGTCTGTGAGCCAGCGGCACTTTCTGCGGCACTGTACGGCATGTGGTTTGTGTGTTGCGGCCTGTCCCACGCGGGTGTTGCAGCCGGCGGGTTTTGAATACGGCTGGGCCGGGCTCATGCGTCCGCACATGGATTATACGCACGCCTTTTGCAACTACGACTGTCACCGTTGCGGCGAGGTTTGTCCCACCGGGGCGATCCGTTCGTTGCCGCTGGCCGAGAAACAGCGGACCAAGATTGGAGAGGCCGAGTTAACGCTGGAACGGTGCGTGGTGGTGAAGCAGGGGACGGATTGCGCGGCCTGTTCGGAGCATTGTCCCACGCAGGCAGTGACCACGAAACCGTATCGGGATCATCTGCGGGTGCCGGAGTTGCATCCGGAGCTTTGCATCGGATGCGGGGCTTGTGAGTATGCGTGTCCGGTTCGGCCGGTTCGGGCCATTGTGGTGCGCGGGTGGGTGGAGCATGGGCGGGCCGAGAAGTGGAGGGACACGCCGCCGCCGAGCCTGCCGGGTACGGATGACTTTCCGTTTTGAGCGCGGCCGGCAGGAAACCGGGCCGGCTCCGCACCTTCAGGCCTTTCTCAGCAGGGGGACGGTTTGGAGGAGGGTGGTCAGCGTGCGTTCCAGTTCGGGCTCGACGCGGGCCCGCGCCTCGGCGGGGACGGGTCGCTCCGGGTCGCGCCAGCCGCCGGACCAGTCCAGGGTGCTCATGAGGGTACCGCCCAGGCCCATGCTCCAGGCATCCTCGTCATCGCGTCCGGCAAGTGTGCGCCAGGCGAGGGCCCACCCCCGCACGGTGGGTTCGAACTGGTAGCCGCCACCGCCGCTGATGAGCAGGGGCAAACCGGTTTGGCGGAGGTGACGTGCAATTTCGAGGACGGCGTTGTTGGTCATTTGGAGGTGGGTGAGGGGGTCGCCGGCCAGGATATCCATGCCGAGCTCGACCACGAGAACGTCAGGTCGGTAGGCCTCGATCAGGGGCGGGACGATGGTCCGGTAGGCGCGGAGGAAGGCTTCGTCGTAGGTGCCGGCCGGCAGCGGGACATTGATGTTGTAGCCGTAGCCGGGGCCCTCGCCGAGTTCGTTTTCGAAGCCGCCCCATGGATAGAGGGTTTTGCCGGACTCGTGCAGGGAGACGGTCAGGACATCGTTGCGGGAGTAGAAGAAGGCCTGAACGCCGTCGCCGTGGTGGGCGTCGAGGTCGAGGTACATGACACGGCGGCCTGCGGCGGCGAGGTGTTCACAGGCGAGGGCGACGTCGTTGAGGTAGCAGAAGCCGCCGGCGCGATCGGCGTGGGCATGGTGGAATCCACCGTGGAGGTTGAAGGCGATGTGGGCGCGGCCCTGGAGGAGGAGCTCGGCGGCCTGGAGAGCGGCGCCGCAGGCCCAGCAGGCGTAGTCCCAGAGGTCGCGGAACACGGGCGTGTCCGGCCCGCCCAAACCTGCATGGAGGGCTTCGGCCGTCAGTTCACCTGCAGCGGCGGCCTGGAGGAGGTCGAGGTACCGCGGGGTGTGAAGCCGTTCGAGCTCGGCCCGGGTGGCCGGGCGACAGGGCACTTCGCACAGGTCGGCCGAACCGAGCAGGCCGGCGCTGCGGAGCTGGCGTCGGGTGGCCTCGGCCCGTTCGGTTTTGAAGGGGCAGTCCGGCGGGTAGTGGAGTCGTTCGGTTTCGGGTGCGTAGACCAAGGCCTGGACGTTCGGGGGCATGGAGCGGGACGCCGGCGGTTGTGGGCCCGGGGCTCGGGGCCGGGCCGGGCCGTGGCTCAGGTGAATTCGAGTTCGTAGTGGTAGACGTTGCCCACGAGCCGGCTGCTGACCTTGCACTCGGCCTTGTTAAAGACGGCCTGCATGGCCTTGTTTTCGACGAGGACCTCGGCGGTGAAGCCGCTGATGCCGTTGCGGCGGGCGATGCGCATGAGATGTTTGAGCAGGAAGGTCCCGATACCGCGTCGCTGCCAATCGTCATGGACGGTGAAGGCGACCTCGGCCCGGTTGGTTTTCGGGTTCAGGTAGTAGCTGCCGATGGCGATGATCTGGTCGCCGGCGGGATCCGGCAGGACGCCGACGATGCAGACGTCGTTGCGGTGGTCGATGTAGACGAAGTCCTCAATCTGCCGGCGCGGGATGATGCCGTCTTTGACCGCCTGCATGAAGCGGAAGTAGATGGACTGCTGGGAGAGGCTGTAGAAGTGCTCGCGCATCCGGGGCACATCCGTGGGGTGGATGGGCCGGAAATTGATGAGCGTGCCGTCGCTCAGGAGCATGGTGGTGCGCAGCTCTTTCGGGCCGATGATGATCTTGCCCTCCTTGTCGGCCATTTCGGCGGACAGGTACTTGGCCTCGATGGCCTCGCGCAGGAGCTGGGCGCGGAACTTGGGGTGGGCGATGCTGATGAGGGCCAGGGCGCGTTCGGAGACGCTTTTGCCGTGGAGATAGGCCACGCCGTATTCGGTGACGACGTAATTGACACCGGCCCGGGTGGTGACGACGCCGGCGCCGGGGCTGAGCCGGGTGACGATGCGGGAGACGGTACCGTTCTTGGCGGTGGAAGGCAGGGCGATGATGGCCTTGCCGCCCGGGGCCTTGGCTGCGCCGCGGTTGAAGTCCACCTGACCGCCCACGCCGCTGAAGAACTTTGAACCCAGCGAGTCGGCGCACACCTGGCCGGTCAGGTCGACCTCGAGGGCCACGTTGACCGCGACCATCTTGTGTTGCTGGCTGATGATGTGGGGGTCATTGACGTACTCGGTGGGTTGGAAGGAGAAGATGGGATTGCGGTCGATGTAATCGTAGAGCTTGCGTGTGCCCAGGCAGAAGCTGGTGACGATCTTGCCGCGGTCGAGGGTTTTGCGTTTGCCGGTGATGACGCCCGACTCGATGAGGGGGATGATGTCGTCGGTGATCATCTCGGTGTGGATGCCGAGGTCCCGTTTATGTCCGAGGAACGCCAGCAGGGCATGAGGGATGCGGCCAATGCCGAGCTCGAGGGTGGATCCGTCGTCGATGAGGGCCGCGATGTATTCGGCGATCTGGCGGGTGACGTCCGTTACCTCGGCCGGCGGCACTTCCACCAGGGGGTCCTCACACGGCACGAGCACGTCCAGCTTGAGGATGTCGACCAGGGAATCGCCATGGGTCCAGGGCATGTTGGGGTTGACCTGGGCGATGACGAGCGAGGCGTTTTCGATGGCGCTTTTGACGATGTCCACCGAGATGCCCAGGCTGCACATGCCGTTCTCGTCGGGGGGCGTGACCTGGATGAGGGCGGCGTCCAGGGGCAACTGACCCGAGTGAAACAGGCGCGGGATATCGGACAGGTGGATGGGGGTGTAATCGCCCAGGCCTTCCTGGATGATGTTGCGGACGTTTTCGGCGATGAAGAAGGAGTTGACGCGGAAGTACCTGGCCAGCTCGCGGTGGGCGTAGGGGGCCTCACCGAAGGTGAGCAGGTGCACGATTTCGGTGTCGGGGAGCTGCGCGGCGCGCGCGGTCAGCGCGCGCACGAGGGTCAGGGGCTCGGCGCAGCCGGTGCCGACGAAGACGCGTTGACCGGGCCGGATCCGTCTCACGGCCTCCTCGGCCGTTTGGATCTGGGCCGCGTATTTTTCCTTCCAGTTCGGGTCGAATTTAATGGGCGACTTGCTCATGGCGGGAAGAATCGATGCCGGACAGGGTCATGCGTGCGTCCGCGACGTAGGGGCGCATGCCGACCGGGCCGACGACAAAGGGGTTGATGTCCAGTTCCTGGATTTGCGGGTAATCGGTGGCCAGCTGGCTGATGCGCTGGAGGGCGCTGGCGATGGCGTCGAGGTCGACCGGTTCCTGGCCGCGCGCCCCCTGCAGCAGTGCGTAGGACCGGGTGCTTTTGAGCATTTGCATGGCCTCGTCCTGGGTAATGGGGGCCAGGTAAAAGGTGACGTCCTTCATCACCTCGACGAAGATGCCGCCCAGACCGAACATCAGCAGCGGACCGAAATTGGGGTCGCGCGTCATGCCGAGGATGACCTCGCGGCCGCGGGGGCCCATTTTTTCCACGTAAGCGCCCCGGACCCGGGCCCTGGGGGCCCTGCGTTGAATGCGCACCATCATGAGGTCGAAGGCATCGCGCACCTGCTCGGCCGTGGCCAGGTTGATCCGGACGCCGCCGAAGTCGGATTTGTGGATGATATCGGGTGAGGAGATCTTCAGGACCACGGGGTACCCGATGCGTTCGGCCACTTCGACGGCCTCGTCGGCGGTGCGGGCCAACTGGCCGGGCAGCACGTTGAAATCGTAGGCGCGCAGGATTTCCTTGGCTTCGACTTCGCCGACCTGGGCGGTGCCGCTTCGGACGTGCCATTGCAGGACCCGGTTGACGCGTCGGCGGTTGACGGCGATCCGTGCCACCACCCGCGGCGGCCGGTTCCGCCAGGCGGAATAATCCACCATGGCTTTGAGCGCCGCCACGGCGCGTTCCGGCGAGGGATAATTGGGGATGCCCGCGCTCACCAGGAGTTCCTGTGCCGCGGCCACCTCCTGGCCGCCCATGAACGCGGCCAGCACGGGTTTGACGCCGCGGTGCGTCTCGATCAGGCGCCGGGCCAGATCGGTCGGACGCGTCATGTTCTGGGGTGTGACCAGCACGATGATCGCGTCGATGGTCTCGTCTTCCTGGATGAGCTCGAAGGCCTTCATGTAGCGGTCCGGATCCGCATCGCCGATCACGTCCACGGGGTTCCCCACGGACGCCGCGGCCGGCAGGACCTCCCGCAAGCGCTGACGGATGGGGTCGGACGGCGGCACCATCCGGAGTCCGCAGGTTTCCGCCGCGTCGGCGGCCATGATGCCGGGTCCGCCGGCGTTGGTGATGACGACGACCCGGTTGCCCCGGGGCAGCGGCTGTGCGGCGAAGGCCCGTGCGTAGTCAAAGAGTTCCTCGAAATGCTCGGCGCGGATGACCCCGGCCCGCTTGAACGCGGCACCGTAGGCCATGTCGGCACCGGCCAAGCTTCCGGTATGGGAGGAAGCAGCCCGGGCGCCGGCCTGCGTGATGCCCACCTTCAGCACGATGACCGGTTTGATCGAGGCGGCGGCTTCGGCCACCTGGAGGAACCGGTTCCCGTCGGTGATGTTTTCCAGGTAACTGACGACGACCCGGGTTTCCTTGTCCTGGGCCAGCGCTTCCAGGAAATCGGCCTCATTCAGGTCCGCCTTGTTCCCGATGCTGAGCACCTTGCTCAGACCGAGCCTTTCCTTGACGGCCCAGTCGAGAATGGCCACGCAAAGCGCTCCGGACTGGGAGATGACGGAGATGGGCCCCGCGGGGGGCAGGGCGGCGGCAAAGGTGGCGTTCATCCGGTGATGGATGTTCATCACGCCAAGGCAGTTCGGGCCCATCAACCGCACGCCGGCAGCCTTGCAACGCTCCACCAGAGCCTTTTCCAGGGCGGCGCCCTCCGGCCCGACCTCCTTGAACCCGGCGGTGATGACCACCACGGCCTTCACCCCCACGCGGATGGCGCTTTCCAGGGCCTCCATCACGGCCCTGGGCGGCACGACAATCACCGCCAGATCCACCGGTTTGCCGTAGGCGTCAAGGCTGGGATAACAAGGCACACCGAGGACCTCGGTTGCTTGGGGATTGACCGGCACGATCGTGCCTTGAAAACCGCTGGCCAGCAGGTTGGCCACAACGGCGTGACCCACCTTGCCGGGGCTTCGGGATGCCCCGATCACGGCCACCGTGTTCGGAGAAAGCAGCGATTCCAGCATAACATTCGGCGTTGCGGAGCCCCGGGGTCCGGGCCGGGCTGCACCTTTCCCGGGCGGGCTCCGGATCCTTTCCTTGCACGTGTGGGGGCCGACGGAAAAGCGCGGCCGTCCCACACCCGGCCAAAGTTGCCCGAACCGGCTCGGCATGCTTGGCCCGACTTGCCAAATGCTCATCCTTTTTTGGTGCGGGCGGGCCAAGGATGGGCAGTCAACCGCGCCCCAGAGTGGCGCGAAGGTCGGCAGGTGGCAAGCCCGGGACCGCGCGGGTTCGAATGGCGGTGCGCGGATGGAGTCGAAAGAGCGGGATGTTCCCCGGGTGCAGCCTCCGATGCCCGATGCGTTACTGCACGGGTCGATTTCGACCGAGGTGGCTCGGGGCGCGGGGTCTTCCACGAGGGTTGTGCTCTTGCACATCTGCCGGGTTTTTGTCGGGCCGGCGCGCACACTCGGGCGGAACGATTGCCAACTCCACAGGACCTCACGCTCCAGGGCGTGCGCGAGCGAACCGGTGGGAGCCATGGCTCCACAGCCGGCGCGGCTTCCGATTACAAGGTCCACCGGCACAGGGAGGGCCAGGACGGGTCGGGGATGGTCCCGTTCCCCCGGATCGGCCGGGGTGTCCTCAACGATCAGAGGCGGATCGGCACGATGGCCGGCACCGAACCGGGGGAGGGCCGCGGATCCGAACACGGCAAGAGCCAACAGCTCCGGGTTGCGCTCGGCCTGATCAAGCATCCAGCAGTGAACGGCCGAGAAAACCATCCAGGCGTAGGGCCAAGTGACCGTGGACGACTGCAAGGACCCTACCGGGGTGGGCAATGGCTCGCTGGCTTTGAGCAGGGCCGTGGAGTCCGCAAGGCCGGGGATCAGGATTGCCACTCATCTCGACCGGTGCTTGAAGGCCACCCGGCGGCCCCGGTCATCGAGGTGGCGTGGCTTACCGGCTTTTTCTGCGACCTGATGAGGGGAGAAGAGGTCTGTTTGTTTCGTTCGTCCCCGTGCGCGATCCGGCCCGTTTCAGGTCACCCTCGCCCCGTGGCCACCAGTCACCGGTCCGGTTCATGACCCGCAGGTTGATGGCCGTGCCTGTGCAGCAGGCTGCAGGGCCAGAGCGGGAAAATCCAGGGGTGGGTATTCTGAAGCCGGGTCCGCCTGCATGGCCGGAGCTTCGCACCGTCCTGTGCCTGGTAGAGCTTCCGGGGCCGCCGAGAGCACCTTGCGCTGCACGCAGCGCCGCCTCTCGGGATCCTCTTGGAATCACCGGCAACCTGGCAGTTCTGGCGGCAGGCCGTGTTGCGAGGATTCGCGGCTCCGGGGATGGCGCTGCGTACCTTTGGGATCCATGGCCGTGGGAGAAGCCGCCGCACGGGTGCGTTCGGCGACGGGTGTTTGGTCAGCCACCGATTTTGAGGCTACGAGGATGTAGGTTGCGTGGGTTCGCGAGGAACGTGAGGACCGCGGGTGGGCGACGAATGGGCGGGATCCCGGGCCATTTGTTCCGGGCGGGGTCCGGCCCTCGGGGCGCCCAAGGGATGCGGTCGCGTAACCTTGCGCTGTCTGAAGGCTCAGGCACAGGATGAGCGCGGTTGCGTGCAGGTAGGTGAACAGCCTGGACCACGGCAGGAGTCGGGCCATGAAAACGTTTCGGTGGATTGTTGCAACGGGTTGGATGGCGCTGAGCGTGTGGGGGGCGGATGTTCCGGCTCGGACGGTGCCCTGGGCGGGTCGGCCGCTGACGTTGACGGAGGCGTTGAATTGGGCGCTGGCGCAGAATGCCGAGGTGCGGAAGGCGCGTCAGGATCTTGAGGCGGCAACCGGTGTGGCCATTCAGACGCGGGCGGTGGCGTTGCCCCGTCTGGAAGGCAACGCCGGGTACACCGTGCGGGAGCAGGGCGGTGTGGAACAGTTTCCCGTGCCCGGGCTGCCCATCCAGATCCCGAACGACAATTGGTCGGCGGGCATTCGGCTGGTGCAAACGGTGTACGGGGGCGGACGTTTGACGTCGGCCTGGCGCTCGGCGCGGTTGACGGAACAGCAGGCGCGGGCGGCTTATGACACGGCGGTGGCCGAGACCGTGCTTGCGGTGAGGACCGCGTATGCGGACGTGTTGCTGGCTGCCGAAATGGTGCGGGTGCACGAGGCTTCGGTGCAGCTACTGGAGGAGGAACTGCGTCAGACCCGGCAGAGGTTCGAGGCCGGCACGGTGCCGAGGTTCAACGTGCTGCGTGCGCAGGTGGAGCTGGCGAATGCCCGGCCGCGGCTGATTCGGGCGCAGAACAGTCTGCGGATTGCCCGGCAACAACTGGCTCAACTGCTGGGGTTCGATGTGCCGTCGGAGTTTTCTGACGATCTGCCGTTGGAACCGGCTGACCACCTCCAACCGCCGGAGTCGAAGCCCGACCTGGCCGCCGGTTTGAAGCAGGCGCTGAACCGGCGGAGCGAACTGGCGATGCTGCGGCATGCAGAGTCGCTGCAGGCCGAGGCGGTGCGCCAGGCACTGGCCGGTTACAAACCGGCGCTGGAGGTATTTGCCGGCTACGACGTGCACAGTCCCACCTTCCGGGACGAACTGGATCGGGGCATCGGTGGCTGGTTGGCGGGGGCGCAGGTTCGCTGGAGCTTTTTTGATGGCGGGTCAACGCGGGGTCGGGTGCTGGAAGCCCGGTCCAAACAGGAACGGGTGCGGGTGGAGTTGGAGGATCTGCGCCGCCGAATTGAGCTGGAAGTCCGCACCGCCTATTCCCGGTTGATGGAGGCGCATGAGGTTTTGGCTTCCACGGCAAAGGTGCAGGAGGAGGCGGAGGAGGCGTTGCGTCTGGCGCAGGCCCGGTACGCGGCGGGCACCGGCACGCAACTGGACGTGCTGAGCGCGCAAACGGCCTTGACCGAGGCGCGGTCCATTCACGTGCAGGCGCTGCGTGACTGTGTGGTGGCGCAGGCCCGATGGGAACGCGCGGTGGGTTTGCCGGTGATGGAAGCCGAGTCGCAACCCTGAGCGGTTCGGACTCAGGGTTGGGTTGGGCTGCGGTACGACGACTTTCCCTGGCCGAGGCCGGTTTGGGGGGAGTCGGACCCGCGCAAGCGGGCGAGGACGGTGTGAAACCGTGTCGAGCGCCGTAGACGCCGCGTCACCCGGGTTTTGGGGCCGTCACGGTGGCCGGGGGGTTGCCATAACTTGTCGGAGTCTTGAGCCCTGGAACCGTTTCTGCGGCGCCCGGGTAGAGGCGAGGCTCAAGATGGCCGGGTCTCTGCGGCGCGGGGACGGCCGCGAGCTGTCCTGGGAGGTAGCAACCGCGCCGGGGACGGATTGGACCGTACGGCCACGCGCCTTGGCTGGACCGGGCCCGGTTTGTTGTCTGGCGTGACTTTCCCGGACTGGCGTCAGCGGGTCGGCGCTGGTTGAGGGGGGCGGGTCGGCGGCCGGCTGATTTTGCGTGAGGATTTGCTGCCATGGCGCGGGTGTGTTGACCGGAATGGTTTCGTGGGCAAAGAGGGAGATCCATTCCAGGGCCGCCTGACGATCAGCCGGGCTGCCACCGTGCAATCGGAGCCGGCCATCCGGCCAGCACACCAGTTCCGCCCGGCCCCAGCGCTTGATCAGTCGGGGCCGCAGGAATCGCATCCGGAGCCGATTGATCATCGATTTCATGCGGCCCATTGTGACAACCGGGGTGGGACAATTACGGGGTGAGGGTAAAAAAGTTTCCTTCCGGTTGCCGGGTTTCCGCCCGTGACCCGGGCCGCTGCTTTGGCCAAAAGCGGGTGCACGCAAAGCGAATGAGCTTTCGGGGCGGGATCTCAGGGACGCCGGTGCAACCTAATCCGTCTGCCAATGCACGGGCCGTGGGGCGGGGTCGGATCGTTTTGACGGTCGTGCCCGCGGGCGAACAAACTGGCCGGCGTTCCACGCGTATGGGAAGGCGGGCTTTGCCGGTGAACGTTTCCCCGTCCTGGCAGAGGCAGGGGACAGTTTCCGCCTTCTCTGGATGGGGTCGGAGAGGGGTTCTGCAGTCAGGCCGTGGCTCTCGGGCAACCGGCCGTGGACGCTGGCACGATTGGCCAATCGAGTCCATGATACGGGGACTCATGAGAACACTGATCCTGGGGTGCGGGTATCTGGGTGCGGCACTTGGGGGCGAACTGGTTCGTCGCGGGGCGGAAGTTTGGGGCGTGCGACGTTCCATCGCCGGCGATGCGGCGCTTCTGCAGGCGGGGATTCGACCCGTTCATGCGGACGTGACGCAGCCCGGGTGGTGCGCAGGGTTGCCGACCGACTGGGATGCGGTGGTCTATTGCGCCGCGCCGGGCGCGGGTACCCCGGGCGATTACCGGGCGGTTTATGAGGCGGGGGTCCGCGGGGCAATCGCGGATCTGGGTCGCCTGCGGGTTCGCCGGGTGCTGTATACCAGCAGCACCGGCGTTTACACGGCAGCCGACGGGGAATGGGTCACGGAAGAGAGCCCGGCCGAACCCCGGGATGAGAAAGGTCGGCTGCTTCGCGCGGCGGAGCTGATGTGGATCGCGGCTGCGGGCACGGTGTGTGAAACGGTGTTGGTGCTACGGATCTCGGGCATGTACGGGTGGGGCCGCGGTTACTACCTCCGCCGGTTCCTCGAGGGACCGGAGCTTGATGCCGGGGAAGCACAACGTTGGGTGAACCAGGTGCACCGGGACGACGTGGTCTCGGCAGCCGTCCTGGCCCTGGAACGGGCGCCGTCCACGCGCACATACAACGTGGCGGATGACGAGCCGGCCCGGCTGGGAGAGATTTTTGCCTGGCTGACGGAGCGTCTGGGCCGGTGCGCGGGTTCGGGTCACCCGGCGGGCACCCTTCCGCGCCGGCGGCGCGGCGCGGGGGACAAACGGGTCTCGAATGCGCGGCTCAAGGCGGAGCTCGGCTGGCAACCGCGTTATCCCACCTACCGCGAGGGGTACGAGGCTGAACTGCGCCGGATGGGCTTGTGGCCCGGCGGCCCGGCCGGCGAGGCGCCGGAACGCGTGTGATGCAGGTTGCGCCGGTGCGAGCAATCTGCGCCGCCGGGCAGGGGTGCTATTCCACGGTCACGCTCTTGGCCAGGTTGCGTGGTTTGTCCACGTCGCATCCGCGCAACAGGGCGACGTGGTAGGCAAACAATTGCAGTGGCAGCACCGTCAACAGCGGTTGCAAACAGTCCAGGGTGGGCGGGATATAGATGACGTCGTCCACCTTTTTGCGGATCTCCCGGTCACCGGCGGTGGCGATGGCGATGATGGGACCGTTGCGGGCTTTGATTTCCTCAAGATTGCTGAGGTTTTTCTCGTAGAGTGCGTCGCGCGGGATCACGAACACGCTGGGGAACTCCGGCGAGATCAGGGCAATGGGTCCGTGCTTCATTTCGGCCGACGGATACCCCTCGGCGTGGATGTAGGAGATTTCCTTCAGCTTGAGGGCACCCTCGAGGGCAATGGGGAAGTTGTACTGCCGGCCCATGTAAAGGAAGTCGGTGAACCGGTAGTACTTTTTGGCCAGGCGAACGATCCGGCTCTCCGCGGCGAGGATCCGCTGCATCCGGGATGGGATGGCCTTGAGAGCGCGGGCGATGCGCCGACCCTCGCTCCGGCTGAGCGTGCCGCGCCGTCGCCCCAACCATAGCGCCAGGAGGGTGAGCTGCAGCAGCTGCATGGTGAAGGCCTTGGTGGACGCCACGCCGATCTCCGGACCCGCCCGCATGTAAAGGGTCCAATCAGCCTCGCGCGCGAGGGTGGATCCCACCACGTTGACCAGGGCCAGGGTGCGGACCTTTTGCTGGCGGGCCAGCCGCGTGGCGGCCAGGGTGTCGGCCGTTTCGCCGGACTGGGAAATGGCGATGACGAGTGTGCCCTCCTCGAAGGGCCGTTGGCGGTAGCGCATCTCGCTGGCGCATTCCACCTCCACCGGAAGGCCGGCGAGGTTTTCGATGAGATACTCTCCGGCCAGGGCGGCATGCCAGCTGGTGCCGCAGGCCACCAGGATGAACCGGCGCATGCTCGCCAGTTCGTCCAGGTGCGGTGCCAGGGAGTCAAACTCGACGGTGCCCTCCTCGGATCGCAGCACCCGCCTGAGTTCGTCGGCGACGCGACCGGGTTGCTCGTGGATTTCCTTGAGCATGTAGTGGGGGAACCCGCCCAGTTCGGCCTCCTCGGCCGACCACTGCACGGTGTCCACGGGCCGTTCCACCGGCTGGTCGCCGGCCCACAGCCGGTAGGAATCCGAGCGCAGAAGGACGATGTCACCGTCGTGGAGGTAAATGACCCGCCGCGTGTGGGGCAGGATGGGGGACACGTCGCTGGCGAGGAAATTCTCGCCCCGGCCCAGTCCCAGCACCAGCGGCGAACCGCGTCGGGCACCCACGAGACAGTCCGGCAGATCGGCATGCAGGAGGGCGATGGCGTAAGTGCCCTCGGCTTCCCGGGTGGCCTGATGCACGGCGGCGACGACCTGCTCGGCCGTGGGCCGCTGGCCGCGGGGCACTTGTTCATCCAGGTGCCGGCCGATGAGGTGGGCCAGCACCTCGGTGTCGGTCTGGGACTGGAACTGGTGTCCGGATTCGACCAGTTGTCGGCGGAGGTCGGCGTAGTTTTCGATGATGCCGTTGTGGACGATCACCAGCCGGCCGGACTGGTCGAGGTGGGGATGCGCGTTGGCGTCGCTGGGCAGGCCGTGCGTGGCCCAACGGGTGTGGCTGATGCCCAGGGTGCCCTGCAACGGCCGGGCACGCACCGCCGCGATGAGGGCGTCCACGCGGCCCACGCACTTGCGCAGTTGCAGCCCCGAGCCGTCCAACGTGCAAATCCCGGCCGAGTCGTAGCCGCGATATTCCAGGCGTTTGAGCCCGTCCAACAGAATGGTCGCGGCTTCCCGCCGGCCCACGTAACCCACGATCCCGCACATACAGGCGTCCTTCCGCTGCCACTTACGATGATGCGTCGGCGGCGGCACCCCCGCGGTCCGCCCCTGCCGCCGGCCCAACTCCTTTCCCTCGCCCGGGACAGGCCCGGGTCCCCCTCAGAATGGCATCGGCGGCTGCCGGCAAATCTTGAACCACCCACAAAGGTCCCGGGGCCGGCTCCGGCAGGGTCCGCAGTGTGTCGGCCCCGTACCCGGTCAGCACCAGAATAGATGCCTGCACACCGGCGTTCCAGCCACATTCCAGGTCGGCCCGCTTGTCTCCGACCATGTAACTCCGGGCGAGGTCGACACCGTGTCGGTCGCGCGCCTGGAACAGGAAGTGGGGTGAGGGTTTCCGGCCCTGGCTGGGTTGGTCCGGGGCCTCGGGTGCGACGTAAACCTCCGCGAAACAGACTCCATGGGGTGCCAGCAGAGCAATCAACCGTTCATGCACGCGCTCAACGTCAGCCAAGGTAAAGTAGCCCCGTCCGACGCCGGATTGGTTGGTGACCAGAAACAGGAGGTACCCCGCCCGGGCCAGGCGTTGCAGCGCTTCACCTGCACCCGGCAAAAGGCGCACCTCCTCGGGCCGGCTCAGGTAATGCCGTTCCTCGATGATCGTGCCATCGCGATCCAAAAAAACCGCCGATTTGCCCATCTCGGGGCCGGAGTGTTCAACATGCCCCGCTTGGAGGCGAACTTTTTTCGGGGCCAACCCGCCGGCGCGACCGGGGCGGATCCGGCCGGGAAACTCAGGCAGGAACCTGCTCGCAAACCCGTGTGGAGTGGGGCTCGACAGCCCGGCCGGGCCCGTTAGAGTAAGCGTCAGAAACGCCGGAGCCGGCCGCGGCGGACGTCCGGAAACGGGATGGGTTCGGATCAGAGCCGCAGCCCGGCACGGCGGGACCACTACGCCCATGAATGCGCGACGTATCTTCTGGTCGGGTCTCCTTGCGGGGTGGATCGTCTGCTCGGGGGCCGCTTGTCGGGGCCCGGACTCCGGTTCGTTCCAGCCGCCGCCGGTGTCAACGGAATCTGCGGACCCGGCGGAAATCGGGACCGGCGAGCCGATTTTGCCTGCCGATGTGACCGAAACCTTGCGGCGTGCGCTGGCCCAACCGCCCACGGCCTGGCCCGGCACAGACTGGAAGGTTCTGTGGGACTGCCGGTCATGGAAGGGTTGGCTGGTGATTCCTTACGCCGGCCGCGGCGCGGTGGAGTTGCGCGACGGTGTGCTGGTCATGGGCATGGGCAGCCCGTTCACCGGTGTCCGCCACACCAACGAGTTCCCGCGGATGAACTACGAGATCGCCCTGGAAGCGGCGCGGCTGTCCGGCTCCGACTTTTTCTGCGGGTTGACGGTGCCGGTGGGGAATTCGCATTGCAGTTTGATTGTGGGAGGTTGGGGCGGCGGGTTGGTGGGCATTTCGAGCCTGGACGGGTACGATGCTTCGGAAAACGAGACCACCACGTTCCGGCGGTTTGAGAAGGGGCGGTGGTATCGGATCCGGATGCGCGTCACTGCCAACCGTTTGGAGGCGTGGATTGACGACGAGCAGGTGGTCAACGTGAACACCGAGGGGCGACGCATTTCGGTGCGCCCCGGCGACATCGAGGAATGCATTCCGCTGGGAATCGCCTGCTGGCAGACCGCTGCCGGGATTCGGAACGTGCAATGGCGCACAGTTACGGGTCCGGCCAGTCCGCCCCCGCGGTCGTTTTAGAGCGGGCGGGGCGGGCGGTTCATGGACCGCTTTCGAAATCCGGGTTGTTGGCCGGGGCCCTAGGTTCTTGGCACGGGCGCGCGCAACGTACGACGCCGGATTCGAGTTTGGGTGGATACACCGACCTTGCCCCGGTGGCCGGGGCTTGGGGTGCCGCGCCTGAAGGTGCCGGAACCCGGGGTCGTCACCGCCGTTGAATGCGCGGCCCGGGGTTGGTTTTGGGCTTTTTCGGCCGAAATGCCTTCCTATACTGGGTCGCGTTGTCACAGGGCGGCCGGGCACGCCACAAACGGACCACCGGGCCGCCCACGTTTTCGGGGCGTTCAAGCAGGGTCGGAGACCGTGGCCTGAGGCGCGGTCCTGATCCTCTCGAAAGGGCAAGCCCGGTCAAGAAAGGGACAAACGGGAACATGGACCTGACGTTTGTGTTGACGGGTCTGATCACCCTGGCGGGTGCGGTGGCCGCTGTCTGGTTGCGGAACCTGGTGCATGCGGTTCTGGCGCTGGCGGTTTCTTTTGCCGGGGTGGCAGCGGTGTATTTGCAGCTGGGGGCGGAGTTCCTGGGGTTTGTGCAGATCCTGATTTATGTGGGTGCGGTGGCGATTTTGATTGTGTTTGCGTTGTTGCTGACGCGGGGCGGGGAAGTGCCGGTGGGCGGCGTGCACGCGTCGCGCTGGTGGGTGGGGGCTTTGGTGGCATTGGCCGTGTTGGGCGTCCTGGGATGGTCGGGTTGGGCGGCTGCGGATCGGGGTGGTGTGGGGGACGCCCCCTCCGTGACGGTGGCGGATTTGGGTCGGGACCTTGTGACGCGCTGGGTGTTTCCGTTGCAGGTGCTGGCGGTGTTGTTGACGGCGGCGTTGATGGGTGCCGTGTTGCTGGCGTGGAAAGAGGAGGGGGACGCCCAGGGAGTGGACGCCCCGGGCCCTTCGGGTGAGGAGACCAGGCGATGAGCCAACTGACCGGCTGTTTGTGGTTGAGTGCCGCGCTGTTTGCGACGGGTCTGGCAGCGGTGCTGACCCGGCGGAATGCGGTCGCGGTGTTGATCGGCGTGGAGCTGATGTTGAACGCGGCCAATCTGAATTTTGTGGCGTTTTGGCGGTACGGTGCCGGGGCCGGCGACGGCTCCGGTCTTGTGTTTGCGCTGTTTGCGATCGCAGTGGCGGCGGCCGAGGCGGCCGTGGGTCTGGCCTTGGTGATTGCCGTGTACCGTCACTATCGAACGGCGCACGTGGATGAACTGGATCGGCTGCGGGGATAGAGCAGGAACGGCCCTGACAGGAAAGGGGTGAGGACATGGAGGGTTGGGTCAATTGGATGTGGCTGATTCCGGCTCTGCCGCTGGGGGCTGCGGGGGTGACGGCCCTGTTGCCGCGGCGGGCGCGGGCGCTTTCGGCGTCGCTGGCAATCGGGAGCCTGGCGCTTTCGCTTCTGCTGTCCGTGGGATGCTTCCTGCAAACGCTGAATGGGGAGACGGCCCGCCAGACGGTTCGGTTTCCCTGGTTTGGGTTCGGGCCGGGCGACGCCGGTGTGTTGTGGCTGGGGTGGGTGTTGGATCCGTTGTCGGCGTCCATGCTTGTGATGGTTTCGGGCGTGGGTCTCCTGATTTTTGTGTACAGCGTGGGGTACATGGCCCGGGACGAAAATTTCACCCGGTTCTTCTGTTTCCTGTCGTTGTTTGCGGGGGCGATGTTGGGGCTGGTGATGTCCAACAGTCTGTTGGGTCTGTTCATTTGCTGGGAGTTGGTGGGTCTGGCGTCGTATCTGCTGATCGGGTTTTGGTTTCAGAAGCCCGCGGCGGCTGCGGCGGCGAAGAAGGCGTTCATTACCACGCGGGTGGGGGACCTGGCATTTCTGCTGGGGCTGGTGTGGTTGTACGGTTCGACCGGGACACAACTGTTTTATGACGGGGGCCGGGGGTGTTTGGAGGGGGTGGCTCTGAACCGGTTGGTGATGGAAACGGCCTTGTGGGGGTGGAGTGCGGCGCAGTGGATCGGTTTGTTGTTGTTCATTGGTGCGGTGGGCAAATCCGGGCAGCTGCCGTTGCACGTATGGTTGCCGGATGCGATGGAGGGGCCCACGCCCGTCAGTGCGCTGATTCATGCCGCGACGATGGTGGCGGCTGGGGTGTTCCTGATGGCGCGGGTGTATCCCCTGTTGACGGCCGGAGTGGCGGAGGGGGCTGGTGCGGCGCTGACGGTGATGGCCTGGGTGGGTTCGATCACGGCGGTGTTTGCCGCGTCGGTGGCCGTGGCTCAAAACGACATCAAGCGGATTCTGGCCTATTCCACCATCTCGCAGCTGGGCTACATGATGCTGGGCCTGGCCACGGGCGGGGTGGCGGTGGGGATGTTTCACCTGCTCACACATGCGTTTTTCAAGGCGCTGCTGTTCCTGGGGGCCGGTTCGGTGATTCACGGTTGTTACGAGGAACAGGACATCCGGCGGATGGGCGGCCTGCGACGTTGGATGCCGGTGACGTTCGCCACCTACATGGTGGGGATGCTGGCGCTGGCAGGGTTCCCGGTCCTGTTCTCCGGGTTCTGGAGCAAGGAGGAGATCCTTCATGCGGCGCACGCATGGCCGGTCGCGTCGGGACCGTTTTGGTTGGGACTGACCGGGGTCTTTTTGACGGCGTTTTACATGACGCGTCAGGTGGTTTTGGTGTTTGGCGGGGAGGGTCCAAGGGGTGCGGTGGGCGCCGGGCATGCACGTTCGGAAGCGGTCCACGAGAGCCCGCCCGTGATGACGGTGCCGCTGCTGGTGCTGGCAATGTTTTCGGTGGGACTGGGCTTTGTGGGGACACCCGCCTGGCCGTGGATTCAGGGCTATCTGGCGGGCGAAGCGGTGACGTTGGACTGGACGCGCCTGGTGTCGGGTGAGGTCTGGAAGCTGGCGTGTCTGTCGGTGGCGGGGGTTGCGTTGGGCATGGGCCTGGGGATCTGGCTGTACGGGCGGGCTCGAAAAGCGGCCGGCGAGGTGGAAGAGCCTCTGATGCGTTTGCCGGCGGGGTTGTATCCGGCGTTGCGGGACAAGTTTTGGGTGGACGAAGTCTACGAGGCGACGGTGATTGCGTGGGTACGCGCGCTGGCGCGGTGGTCGGATCGGATGGACCGGTGGGTTTGGAACGGTTTGGTACAGATGTTGGCGCTGGCGACGGAGCTGGTGGCCCGTCTCAGTCGGGCCACGGACGAGGGGCTCGTCAATGCGGGTTTCGACGCTGCGTGCGGCGGTCTGCGGTCGCAGGGCGGACGTCTGTCGCTGTGGCATAATGGTCGGGTCCAACGTTCGCTGGCGCTAATGGCGGCGGCGTTGGTGTTGTTGATTGGTTGGTGGGTTTGGGGAGGGTCGGGCCGATGAACGGGTTTCCCTGGTTGACCTGTCTGACGCTGGTGCCGCTGTTGGGCGGGCTGGTTTTGATGGGGTGGGGCCGGGCGGGGACGGCCCCGGTGCGTGCGGCGGCCCTGGGGATCTGGGGGGTGACGGCCGCGCTGGTGTTGGGATTGGGCGCCTCGGTGGATCTCCGGTCCGGCACGCTGCAGGCGGTGGAACGGTACGTCTGGGTGCCGACGCTGGGCGTGGAATACTACGTCGGCGTGGACGGGTTGGGGTGGGTATTGTTGTTGTTGACGGTGGTGGTGAGCGGGCTGGCGCTGTTTGCCTCCGCGGGGATTCACGAACGGACGCACCTGTACCACGGCCTGATCCTCTGTTTGGTGTCCACGCTGTTTGGCGCCTTCACGGCGCTGAACTTTGTTCACTGGTTCCTGTTCTGGGAACTGAGTCTGATTCCGGCCTTTTTCCTGGTGCGGTTGTGGGGCGGACCGCATCGGCAAGCGGCCTCGATGCAATTCTTCCTGTTCACCCTGGCGGGCAGCGTGGTGATGTTGCTGGGTTTTTTGGTGGTCCTTTTGGGCACGGGTCAGCTGAACTTTCCCGATCTGGCGCGCATGGCAGGGGAGGGCTCTCTCTGGCCGGCGGTGTGGGACCGCTGGGCCGGCTGGGGCGGAACGGCTGCAGGGCTGGCCCTGGCGGTGATGGTCGCCGTGCTGGTGGGTTTGGCGGTGAAAGTGCCGATGATGCCGTTGCACACCTGGCTGCCGGCAACCTACACCGAGGCTGCGACACCGGTGACCATGCTGCTGACCGGTGCGATGTCCAAGATGGGCGTTTACGGGCTGGTGCGCGTGTTCCTTCCGATTTTCCAGGAGCCGCTTCGGGAGGCGTGGCCGTGGCTGGTGGGGCTGGCGGTGTGGACGATCGTCGCCTCCGCCTGTGCTGCTCTGGCGCAGCGGGACCTCAAGCGGATGCTGGCCTACTCGTCAGTGAACCACCTGGGTTATTGTCTACTGGCCGTGTTTGCGTTGGGGTCGGCGCGGAGTGGGGAGACCGCGGCGGTGCACCAGGGGGCTGCCCTGAACGGTGTCATCCTGCAGATGTTCAACCACGGGCTCACGGCTGCGACGCTTTTCTGGTGCGTGGGCCTTCTGGAAACCGGCAGTGGAGGCCGGCGCGGTTTGGATGAGTTCGGTGGTTTGCGTGCGGTGGCACCGGTGTTTTGCGGTTTGATGGGGATTTCGGCGTTTGCGTCGCTCGGCCTTCCCGGCTTGAACGGGTTTGTGGGTGAGTTCCTGATTTTCCGGGGTGTGTTTTCGCTGGTGCCGTGGGGTGCGGTGCTCGCCGTGCCCGGTTTACTGGTGACGGCGGTGTTCCTGCTGCGGATGATGCAACGGGTGTTTCACGGGCCCGTCCAACCCGCGTGCAGGGAGTGGCGCGAGCCCGTGGGCTGGGAACGGTGGGCCCTGGCGCTCCCGGTGGCCGGGATGTTGCTGCTCGGTCTGTGGCCGCAACTGCTGCTGCAATTCACGCAGCCTTGTGTGATGCAGTTGCTGGGTTTTCTCAGGGTTTGAGCCATGTACGGTCCCTCCGCCGCGCGGGTGCGGCGGTGACCCCGGTCACCGCGCGAGGAACAGCGGCCCACGCTCGTCCTCCGGCGTTGGTGGCGCAGCGCCCGGTGCTTGCCGAGGGCTCTGTGCACGGATCGCCTGCAACCCTTGCACTCGCCGGACCGGCCGGCTCACGGATGGAGCCCGGAACGTTCCCATTCGCTGCATCGCCGGGCCAAGCCCTGCGCGAGGGTCTCGCGGTCGGGAAAGGTGGCCACAGGCCGACCCGGCTCCAGCAGGGCAAAGCCATCGCCGTAGGCGGGTCCGTTGACCACGCAGGCGTGAGTGTTGGAGAGCTGGATCTGTTTCCAGCCCGCCGCGAGGGCGTCCGCTTGGGATCCGTCCACGACAAACTTCCAGCCGACCCGCCAGGCCCGGGGGAACCATTCCTGAAGGTGACGGATGAGCTTGGGCGTGGCTAGAAGTTCGAGCCACAACGGTTGAAGGTCGCTGGGGATTTTTCCGGCTTCGACGAGCCTGCCCTCCCTAGGGTCGGATCCGTGCCAAATCCGGCCGGGACGAAAATCGCTGACGGCAGCAGTATGGAAGACCGCGCCAACCGGCTCGGTCCGGAATTCCTCAAGGCGCTCCTGCAGCTCTGCAGTCGTGGAGAACCGTTGGACAACGTCGGCGCGGGCCGGGAGGGTGGACGTGGCGGTGCGGCTGAGGAGGAGAATCACGCGGTGCCCGGCGGTTTGCAGGGCCTTTGCCAGTCGCAGACCCAGCTCGCCCGTGGCGACGTTGGTGAGGACGCGGACCCTGTCCACGGGTTCGCACGTCGCGCCGGCGGTGATCAGGCAGTTCATGGGCGCGGCCGGGCCCCGGGATTCAAGGGCCTGTTCATGTGGCAATCCGCATGGGCATCACCACGTAGAGGAACGGGCCGTTGACCTTGATGACGCCCGGGCTGAGCTCATCGGTGAGTTCCAGGAAGACCTCCTCGTACTCGTCCAGTGCGTTGAGCGGTTCGATCAGGTAGCGGGGGTTGAATGCGATGGAAAAGTCATTGCCGTTGTAGTTGACGGCGAGGCTTTCGCGGGCCTCTCCGACGTCGGGCGAGTTGGCGGTGATGGCCAGATTGTTGCGGGTGAAGGTCAGCTTCACCGAGTTCGCCTTTTCGCTGGTCATGAACTCGGCGCGGCGCAGGGCACGAACCAATTCCTCGCGCGGGAGGGCGACACGGTGCTGGGATTCCGTGGGGATTACCTGGCGGTAGTTCGGGTAGTTCCCATCCACCAGCTTGCTGACCATGAGGATCTGGCTGCCCTGTTCCCCGGCGAATTCGAAGGCGGCCTGATTTTCGCTGAACCGGAGCTTCAGCGGCCCCGGCCCGGGCACGAGGCGCGCCAGTTCGTTCACGGTCTTGGAAGGGAGGATGAACTCGGCAGCGACACCCTCCGGGACGGCCAGTTCATGCTCCACGAGGGCCAGGCGCCGGCCGTCGGTGGCCACCAAGGTCAACTTGTCCTCCTTGATGCTGAAGCAGACACCGTTGAGAACGTGACGGGATTCGTCGGTGGAGACCGCATAGGAGGTCTTTCGCAGCATGGAGGCGAGGGTTTCTCGCGGGACCTCAAGCTCCCGGCCCTGCGGGAAGACGGGTTGTGGGGGAAACTCATCGGGACTGATTCCCCGGAGCCGGTAATAGGAGGGTCCGGTCCGCAGGCTGCAGATGAAACGCTCGTCCGCCTCGACCTCCAGTTCCACCCCGTTGAGCTCGCGCACAATCCCCAGGAGGGTACGGGCGGGCACGGTGGTGGCGCCGGGGCTGCCCACCGTGGCTGGCACGGTGCAGGACACCAGAATGTCCAGGTCCGTGGCGGTCAGCCGGAGTTGACCGGGCTCGGCCTGCAACAGGACGTTTTGCAGCACGGGAAGTGTGGTGCGGCCGCCCGCGACATTCTGAACGGCGTGGAGCCCGATCAGCAGGTGCTCCTTGGCGATGGTCAGGTTCATGCGCTGCTCCGGTTAATAGGTATTCCCAGCACTTTTGAGAGCCGTATTCTTAGGCCCGGTGAATAAGGCAGAAACCTTGCGAGTGTCAAGGTTGGGCGCGGCTGCCATGGGGTCGGGCCACTGTGGATAACTGTGTGGACAGGGTGTTGCCTCCCTGGACAACCTGAAACTGTGCGCAGTGTTTGCAGGTTGTTCACAAGCGACCCGCCGGCTGTCCACAGGATCGGCCCACCTGCACTACGCGTTGAAAGACCTCAATGACGGTGTGCACGTCCGCCTCGGTGGTTTCGCGTCCCAGGGAGAAGCGTACGAGGCCGGCCGCAATGTCGGATGGAACGCCGAGCGCCACCGCGACATGCGAGGGCTCCAGCGCACCCGAGGTGCAGGCCGAGCCTGCCGACGCACAGACGCCCTCCACGTCCAGCGCAGCCACCAGGGTCGCGCTGTCGAGTCCCTCCACCCCGACTGCCACGGTGTTGGGGAGCCGCCGCTCCGGGGAGCCGAGAAGGTGGACACCGGGAACCTGCAAAAGGCCCTTTAAAAGGCGGCAGGTGAGCTGGCGCATGCGTTCGGGCTCAAACACGGGAGGCTTTAAGAACTGCTCCATCGCGCGTACGAGGCCGGCGATGGCGGCCAGGTTTTCCGTGCCTGCGCGGCGCTCGTTTTCGTGGGGACCGCCGAACAGGATGGGGTCGATCTGGAGGGGCGACCGGATGTAAAGCAACCCGGCTCCCTTGGGACCGTGAAACTTGTGCGCGCAGAGCGAGACGAGGTCCGCCCCGAGATCGCGGACCGATTCGAAAGGCACCTTTCCAAAGAACTGGACGGCATCCGTGTGGAAGAGCACGCCGCGCTCGCGGCAGGCGGCGGCCAATTCGCGCACGGGTTGCAGGGTGCCAATCTCGTTGTTGGCCGCCATGATGGATACCAGAACGGTGTCCGGCCTTATGGCCCGGCGCAGTGTCTCCGGATCCACAAATCCCCCGGGGGTGACCGGCAGGCGGGTGACCTCGAAACCCTCGCGCCTTTCCAGATACTCCATCGCATGGAGCACGGCGTGATGCTCGATGGCGCTCGTGATCAGATGGCGGCCCCTCTCCCTGCGGGCTCGGGCGGCGCCCAAAATGGCCAGGTTTACACTCTCGGTACCGCCGCTGGTAAAAACGATCTCACCCGGTTTCACGCCCAGGACCGAGGCGGCGCGTTCGCGTGCCTCGTCCAGGGCTGCACGGGCGCGGCGACCGATCCGATGCAGGCTGGAAGGATTGCCCCATACCTCGGTGAGGAAGGGCTCCATGGCAGCGCGCACGCCCGGGTCCAGGGGTGTGGTCGCATTGTAGTCGCAATAGATGGTTCGCATCCGCGGCTCTCATTTTAGCCCGGAACCGGCCGGGCGCGAGAAGCTCCCGCAATTGCGGGGCTCACAGGACGCGTTGGTTCCGTTGCCTGCCACACCGGTCAGGCCGCAAGGGGCGGCGGCGGTTTGGGCGGTTTCGCGGCGAGTTTCGGCCAGGCCCAGGAACCACCCGTGGTGAACTGTTTCCATGCCCACCGCAGCCAGCGCAGGAGGGACAGCGCAAGCCAGAGCGACCAGGCCAGCATGGCGAGCCGGTACCACCAAAGGGAGATCGCCAGGCACTCTGGCCGGGGCAAATCCGGCCCACTGCGGGCGGTGAACCAGTGGTGCGTCCAGGTGGAGGATCCGTTTCCGCTCACGAACATCTGGACCTCCCCCAATAAGCCGGCCCGAACCGCCAGGTACAAGACCACGGCCGCGCAAAAGGTCAGTCCGACCAGGATCAGCTGGGCCAGGTCGGCCAACCACCACCGTTGCTCGTGCAGGGCCCAGGACCCGCGCAGTTGCAGGGCGGCAAACCAGGCGACCACCAGCCAGCCCAGCCAGACGGGCGCCTGGGTCAGCCCCACCAACAGGAGGAACCACGAGATCGGACCGGGAGGTCCCGCGCGCAGCGCACTCAGCAGCACGGCCAGAACCGCAGCCAGCGCCAGCATCGACCAGTATTGCACGGCCGGACCCAAACGGGGACCGCGGGTGCTCAGGACCCAGCGGTCTTTGGGCAACTCAACCGTTTGTTGCACGTTGCTCGATTCCACCGGCAACTGCACTGGCGAGGGCCGGATCCGGGCCCCCAAGGGAACGGCTTCCTTCCAACTCACCAGGACCGATTGCCGACCCGGCACGAGCGGGATGGTGACCTTCCGGCCCATTTTTTGGAGGGGCAGCGACCGGGCATCCCGGCGCACTTCCACCGATTCGGCCTGCTCCGGGAGCGTCAGCACAAAGTCCTGACCCAGGCTGGAGTTGATGCCGAGGGTCAATTCCGTGGTGCGCATCCGATGGCCCACGCGGGTGAGGTGGGTGACGGATTCCACGGTCATGGTGGAACCCGGTACCGCTTCCGGTCGGCGCACCTGCAACCGCACTGCTTCGCCCGGCCACGGGCGCCACACGGGTACCAACATGGGCCCCGCCTCGTACACGGGCGGCAACCCTTCAAAACTCACGTTCCACACCGGGCCCACGCGGAGACGCCATTCCTCGGCCCACTCATCGTTGGTCCGGGTCTGCAGCGAGAGGTCATTCGTCACGGTAAGCTCGCTTTCCCAAACAAACTGGACCTGGCCGGGTCCAAACCGCGCCTCCACTTGCTGGCCGTGGGTCGTGAGGCCACCGGTGAGGATCTGTTCCCCGGGTAGCAGGGGAATCTGGACCACGACCGCGCGGCCCGGCGGCGAAAGACGTTGCACAGTGGTACGGACCTTCCAACGCAGGCCGAGTTCAAGTTCGCGCAAGGTCAGGAAGGCCGGTGCGAGCGGTTGTTCGCCGTAGTTGCCGGAGAGGGCCGGATTGGGCAGTCGCGCGGCGCGGTCCGTACCCGACCGGACCCGGCGGAGAAACACTTGGTCGGAAGGTACGCCTTCGGGGTTGATCCCGGAGACCTGCCAACCATCCGCCACCACTTCCACACGACGCGGACGCAGCTGGAAGGACCAGACCCACTCGTCCACCGGAGCCATCCGGCCCTCCACCCGCACTTCGTGCACTCCGGGCTCGGCCACAATCCAGAGGGAACCGTCCTCGCGGCGGAGGGCGGCGGTGGGTTGGCCATCCAACCAGACGCGCGCAGGGGCCCACTGGTTCATGCGCGCCGGTACGGGCACCGCACACCGTGCCGCGGCTTCGATGCGCGCCCGGAGGACCAGATTCTGGTTGGTGATTTGCAGTCGGGCCCAGGGCACCTCGGCCGCGCCCGGGAACGCCGGCGGCGCTGCCAGCAGCCGATCACGCAATTCATTCAGGAGTTGCGGGGGAGGAAACTCCTCCGCCCCGGCAGGAAGGCAGCTTCCGCAGACCAGCAGCACGGCACCAGCGGTCGCGGCTGCGACCTGGCCGCTCGGACCCGCCGGTGCAGACCGGCCGGAAGGTGAAGCTGCGGTGGGACGGGCCGCCCGCACCAGAACCCATGCCAGAGCCAGGCTTAGCAATGCCCGACCCAGCGACAGCATTCGTTCCAGCCACGGTGGAATGAGCCACAGGTGCACGGTCTGATCCGGTCGCACGGGCCCGTTCCACCGCCACGAAGCGGTGCGCCACCGCCATTCGGGAATTCCCGGACCCGTCTGAACTTTGGCGGAAGCGTCCCAAGCCAGGTTGGCGTCGGAACGGGCGGAAAGGTCCTTGGATTGTACCTGTGCGGCAGATGCCTCCAAGGTCCCGGCGAGCCGGCGGGGCGAGGGCGGTGCCAGGAGGGGCAGTGTCGTCGGAGTCGGTGTGGGGCCTGCATCCCTCGCTTCTTCTGCCGCTGAGAGCGTGAGGACCAGGCCCTCGAGCGGCTGGACCACGCCCTCGGGCGGCTCGAGTTGGGGGTGCAGGGCCTTGCGCAGTTGCAGTCCGGCAAACACCACGGCACACAAGGCGAGCGCGAGGCTGGCCAGCACCCACAATCCGCCGAGTGCGAGCGCAGCTCTGGGCGTGCGCGCAAGTCGGATCAATGCCGCAATCAGCACGACCCCCCACCAACTCCAGTGGGGTGCCATGGGCTCATGGTAGATGAGCGCAGCCGTGATCAGGGCGAGCAAACCGGCCCGCCAACCCAACAGTTGCTGCACCGCCAGGGCCAAAACCAGCACGGCAAACAGATCGAGCAGCGTCCAACGCCGCAACCAATCCCCTTTCACCTCGTCCGGGCCGAATGCGGCGAGCAAACTCCAGCCCACCGGCAGATGCAACACGGTTTCCACCTGCTCGGCCGTGATTTCCCAACCCCCGCCCGGGACGGGCGCGCCCAGGGGGAATCGGCCCACCGCCTCCACATCGAAATCGCGCAGGCGAACCTCAAACCCCGGCCGGCCGGTCGTCGGATGTCGCGTCAGCAGTTGGGGCTCGCCGCGGAGTCGGACCGATCCCAACTCGATTCCCGGGGTCACGTCCAGGCGCCAGAGCTTTTGCCCCTGTGCTTGAATGCGGTCTTGAAACGTAACGGCGCGACCGTCTTCGTCCAACCACCAGGTCCGCCGAATCTGCAGGGACGCCACCGGTCCGGTTCCTTCGCCCTTCTGACGTTCCACAATCTGCAGGGGCTCGCGAATGTCCCACCGGTACACCGGCCACCCGCGCCACCGTTCCGGGTAACGGGTTTGCGAAGCGTCCACCGGTTCGCCGCCGCGCAGTTCCACCACGCGGAACTCCGGCCGACTTTGCAATCCGATCAGCACCGGTGCGCCCGGCACCCTGGCGCCCTCGGGGAAACGAAGGTCCGGTTGGCGACCGTAACGGAAGGCGTCCAGTTCCACGGTCCATTGGCCGGGCCGGACCTGGACACGCAGCCGACCCTCCTCCACGAACACCGGCAGGGGGCTGCGGACCGCCGCCAGCAACCAACCCTCGGGCAGCACCGTTCCGACCCGTTCCTCGCGTGGCCGGCCCGCCACGGACAGTTGCACCTCCACACGAAGCCACTGCGGGTTCCCATCCTCCAGCAGGGCAAACCAGTCCGCTGACAAAAAGTCGGGTTGCGCCTCCTCGGTTTTCGGGGCCGGGGGCTGGCGGAACCATAACCACCCTTCGGCGTCCCATTGCGGCACCGGCACCGGTTGCCCTGAGACCGTGAGTTCGAGCGTGCCCGCCTCCGCGGGCATACGCATCCGCAGGGGAATGCCGCGCCAAAGAAATCTTCCCTCGATGCGCCAGAGCCCCGCAGGCACGCGCACCACCGGGCGACCGGCCCGCGTCAACACGGGGAGGGGCTTTCCGTTCCCGGTGACCTCCTGCGGCCAGAGCGTTTCGTCCCCGGGCAGGGTCACCCAGTCCTCTGCAAATGTCCGTGCCTCCAGGACGAACCTCGCGCCGGTGTCGTCGGCCTCCAGTACCAGGTGGCCGGGCCAGACCGGCCGCCGTGCGTCGCCCTGGTCCCATCGGGGCGGAGCGGTTCGGTCCTCATGCCCGTACAGGACCCATGGCACCCATGGTTTCAGCGAATCCGGCACCCAAGGGGGCAATTCCGACCCGGGGGTTTGTCCTCGAAGCAGACCGCCTGCGCAGAGGAAGAGGAGAACGAAGCCGTGCACCCGATAAGGCTTGTTCATACGACCCCACCCTGAACCCGCCTGCCGGGACCGTCAAGTCGCCACCGACCGCGCTCGCGCACTTCCTCCGGGCGCGGCAATGCGGAGAAGGTGGGTGGACGGCCGCGTTGGTCAAGGGCTTTCTCCGGATGGCCGGCCGGGCCGGTCATAAGGCCGACAGGTCATTAGCCGGGCTACATGAGCAGAAAGGGTCAGGCGTGACAATGGATTCGATGGGGAACACGGGGTTTTGGGCTCTTGAGGAAGCGGCCCGGCGTGGAGCGTGCCCTTAACCCTCGCACGGTGAAGCGTTCCGCCAAGGGGGTGGCGAATCCATTCAATTGCCCGCGGACGGGCCCATTTTCCGCGCTGGATGTTCGGTTGCCCCGAGGGGCCCGATTGGTTGAGGGTCGCGGGTCGCCAAGGGGGGCCAATCACGGCAGGCACCGCCGACTTCAACCCGCGCACTTGGCAGGGGGCTGGCGCGAATTTCTGCAAAAATCTGCAAAAAACGCTTGTCAACGTGTTACGGCCCGGTTAAGAGGGGCTCAACTTGAGTTCAGAATTGGTCAAAAACAGGAACCCATAACCAGTCTCCCACCCACCTCTAGGCGTTTCGCGTGTCCTGTGTGCCGCGGGGATCGCTTTGGCGTTGGGCCATGCCGCTGCGCAGGAACCGCAAGGCCCGGAAACCATGAAGCCGGTGATCATTACCGAATCCTACATTCCCACCGTGGACGTGAATGCCAGCCCGTCGCCGGTGAAGGTGCTGACCGCGGCTGAAATTCAGAAGATCGGCGTGGCCACCGTCAGCGACGTGCTGCAGCGGATGCCCCAGAACAACGCGGGCATGTTCAACGAAAGTTTGAGCGGTGGAAACTCCTTCTCCAAGGGATCCGCCGCGGTGTCGTTGCGTGGTTTAGGGCCCAATGCCACCCTGGTCCTGTTGAATGGTCGTCGGCTGGCCAGCTACGGGTTTGCCCAGAACGTCACCGAGCAGTTCGTGGATCTGAACAGCATCCCTCTGGCCGCGGTGGAGCGCATTGAGATCCTCAAGGACGGCGCCTCGGCGTTGTACGGATCCGACGCGATTGCCGGCGTGGTCAACATCGTGCTGAAAAAGGAGTTCACCGGTACGGAAGTCACCGCGCGCATCGGGAACGTGACCCGCGGCGATGATATGCTGGAACAGTCCTACAGCGCCGCCTGGGGCGTGTTGACGGAGAAAGGCAGCGCGCTGGTTGTGGCCGACTGGTTCAGCCGGAACGCGCTGTTTTACCGTGACCGCGATTATGCCCGTTCGGCCGACCAACGGCCCCGGGGCGGTGTGGACCTGCGGAGCCGTTTCGGCAACCCGGGCACCATCATCCTGACCAGCCCGTGGACGGCGCCCGACGGCACCGTGTACGGTTCAGGCCGGTATCGGGTGCCCTCCAACCCTGCAGTCCCCGGCCATCCCACCGCCCTGGAGATTGTGGCCAATCCGGGCGTGAACCGGTACGACTACAACCCGTGGATTTCCGCCTATCCCGACACGACCCGCTACGGCGCGTTTACGGCCGTGGACTATCAGGTGCTGGAAAAGGTCAAGGTGTTCTTGGAAGCGTCGTTCCGGCGAGTGAACTACGAGGTCAGCGCCGCGCCCACGCCGGTATTTGGCGACCTGGACGGCTTTATTGTCCCGGCCAGCAACCCGTATAACCCCTTCGGCCAGGACGTGACCTTCCGTTATCGCCTCACCGAGGCCGGTCCGCGGATTGATGAGGGAGAAACCGACGCCATCCGCCTGCTGCCCGGAATCAAGGTGGAGCTCGGTGGCGACTGGACGGCCGAGGCTGCGTTCCTGTGGAGCGAAAGCAGGACTCTGGAAGTCGGCAAGAATTTCATTTCCGCCCAGGCCCTGCAGGACGCGTTGAACTCGACGGACCCGGCCACGGCCCTCAACGTGTTCGGTGCCGGACAGGGGATTAACTCCCCTGATGTGATCAACAGCTTGAAGGTCCGCACCTTCCGGTCGGGCAGGTCCATTCTTTGGAGTCCGGATGTTCGGGCCAGCGGCACGCTGCCCATTGATTGGGGTGCGGGTCGTGTGGGTCTGGCCGTGGGCGGCGAATACCGCTACGAGGACGTGCGAGACCTGTCGGATCCCTTCTCCGAGGGCGGCCACATTGTCAGCTCGGGTGGGACTTCGGGAGCGGGCAGTCGGGATGTCTGGGCTGCCTACATTGAAGCGCGCATCCCGCTGCTGGGTCAGGATCTTTCCTTCCCGGGCGTGAAGGAGTTGGAAGTCCAGGCCGCGGGCCGATTTGAGCAGTACTCGGACTTCGGCGACACGGCCAACCCCAAGGTGGGCGTTCGATGGAAACCCTTGGACCAGGTGGTCCTCCGCGGGACTTACGCCGAGAGTTTCCGGGCGCCCTCGCTGGTTGAGCTGTTCCAGGGCAAATCCACGGCCTTTGACTCCCTGGCCGACCCGGCGCGGGGAGAAAACAACCTCCAGTACCGGGTCGAGTTTGGCGGAAATCCGAACCTGGATGCCGAAGAGGCCACGTCCTGGACCGCTGGTATCGCCGTCGAGCCCATCAAGAACCTGACCTTGTCGGTGGATTGGTTCCACATCAAGCAGACCGGCAAGATCGAGGCCCTTCCTCCGCAGGACATCCTGGACAACGAAGCCCTGTTCCCGGGCCGCGTCATCCGGAATCCGCCCACGGACGAGGACATTGCCAAGGGGATTCCGGGGAGCATCGTCAAGATTATCAGCGGCTATGAAAACATTGCCGAGCGCAGGGTGGAAGGCCTGGACTTCGGGATCCGGTACCTGTACCCCACGGAGTCCTGGGGCGAATTCACCCTGGACGCCAGTGCCTCCTGGCAGTACCAGTTTGACGAGGTTCCCAAGCCCGGTGACCCCACGATCCACTTTGCGGGTGCCTACAACTGGCCCGAGTGGCGCGGGTATGGCACCCTGTCGTGGGAGTACAAGGGCTTCACCTTCAGCTTCACCGCCAATTACATCGGCGAGTACGATCAAGGCCTCCAGATTGTCCACAAATACGTGGACGATCTCTGGACGTTCGACCTGCAGGCGGGTTACACGTTCAAGAACACCAAGTATGATCTGCTGAACAACGTTCGGTTGGTTGTCGGTGTGCTGAATGTGACCGATGAAGATCCGCCGTTCTCGGATAATCCCAACGACACTGCGGGTTACGACACCTCCATCCACGATCCGCGTGGCCGGTTCTGGTACGTCCAGGTGTCCAAGAAATTCTGATCGCACCTGACTCGGGTGAACGCACGCGACCCCGCCCAAGGGCGGGGTCGTTTGTTTTTGGAAGCCGGACCCCGGGCTTGGGACTTCCGTCAATTCAGGCCCGGGGACCACGGTTAACGGCCTGGCTTGACCGTTTGTGTACTGCCCCCGGACAGCAAGCCGGTTGCACGGGAGACGAGCCGGTCAGGTAAGCGAGCGCCGGATGGTGTGCAGTTCCGTGGCCTGGTGGCATCCGGACAGCGCGGGTGATTCTTTGTCAGGCCTGTGCTAGATTGGGTGCCATGGAGACCAGGGCGACCATCAGAGCCGGCTCCGCGACAAAATGGCGTGTGCTGCCGTTACTTGCACTGGGCTTCCTGGTCAGCTCTTGTGCCAGCGGCCCCCGGGCTTCTCAATCAGCGGGCGTTTCGGGCACGGTTCCCCGGGCCGCTGTCGCATCTGCGACGACCCGAGAAGCTTCGGAGCAAAGGCAGTTCATCACGGGATCGCACATTCCCCGGGAGGTTCGTCGGATGGGGCAAACGGCTGACACACCGTTTCCCATCTACATTCTGGACAGCCGGGACATCGAACGCTCCGGGGCTGCCACGGTGGCGGAGGCGCTGCGGCGGGTTCCGGCCGTTCGGTGAACTGCAGCGGTGCCCCGTTTGCGACAGCCGGGCCGCGGCCGGCGCCGCGAGAGGTACCCGGCTGCGGGCGGCCGGCGGTGCAGGGTTGGCACAGATCCATGCGGGCTTGACTGTCGGCGTCGAAGACCGGGCGGGATGTCGCCTCCCGCATGAACGCCTGTGTGGCGCCAGGGGTGTTGTGCTTCTGTCAAGGGCCCGGGCCCGTTGCTCCGCTTTGTGACGGAGCCGACCCGTGATCCTGCCCCATTCCGCGGATTTGGCGGCGCAACCGACAACCCACAAGGTGGCTGCCGATCAAGTCTCGGTGGTGACGTCGCCGCCGATGATGCGTTCCAGCAGGCCGTGTTCGGTTCGCAATAGCAGCGCCCCGCTGTCGTCGAGGGCCTCGGCTCGGCCGCTGAGGCGGCGGGAACCCACGACCAGCGTGACATGCCGGCCCAGGGTGCTGCAGTACCGCGCCCATTCTTCGGCCACGCTGCGGAATTCTCCGTCGCAAATGCGACGGTAGTCCTGGTCCAGAGCCTCCAACAGACCTGCCGCCAGGGCCGGACGGTCCAGCGGCTGGCCCAGTTCGATCCGGAGGGAGGTGGCCAGCCCCCGCAGCTCGGCCGGGAAATCACGTTGTTCCAGGTTCACATCCACCCCGATGCCCAGGACCACGTGGTGGAGCGTGTCCGGGTCACCGCTCATTTCGGTGAGGATCCCGACCACTTTCCGGCCGCGGCAGGTGATGTCGTTGGGCCATTTGATTTCCAACGGCAGCCCGGTGGCCTGTCGAAGTGCGCGGCAGACGGCCACCGCGGCGGCCACGGTGATCTGGGTGGCTTCGGTGGTCCGCAACGGGGGCCGCAGGAGGATCGAAAACCACAACCCCTTGCCGGCCGGGGAGACCCAACTCCGGCCCAAGCGACCTCGTCCGCGGGTTTGTTCCTCGGCGAAGATGACCACGCCTTCCCGGGCACCTTCGAGCGCCAGTTTTTCCGCAACGTCGTTGGTGGAGGACGTACAGGCGAAAACGCGGATGTCCCGGCCGATGCACCGGATCCGACCCGCCAACCGGGCCCAAAGATCGTCTGCGATCAACCGGTCGGGGCAGCGGATGAGCCGGTACCCGTGATGCGGACTGGCCTCGATTTCGAAACCCAGGGCACGCAGTTCCTGGATTCGGGACCAGACGGCGGCCCGTGTGATGCCGAGTTGTTCGGCCAGGTCGGCTCCGGAGACGCCGGCATTGCCGGCGGCATGGAGCGCAGCCAGGATGCGCGCGTCCGTGGTCATGGGCACTCAGAGAAAATCCAGGCCGATATCCACGGCCGGGGCCGAATGCGTCAGGGCGCCCACCGAAATGTCGTTGACGCCGGTTTCTGCGACGGCCCGGACGTTGTCGAGGTTGATACCCCCGCTGGCTTCGAGCCGGGCCCGCCCGGCCACGCGGCGCACTGCCTCCCGGAGGTCCGGCAGCGTGAAATTGTCCAGCAGGATGCGATCCGCCCCGGCTGCCAACGCCTGGTCCACCTGTTCCAACGTGTCGGCTTCGACTTCCACCTCCAACCCGGGCCACCGTTGGCGGGCTCGGGCCACGGCAGCCGCCACGGGGTTGGGGGAAGCGCCCTGCAGCATGCGGAGGTGATTGTCCTTGATGAGGATCAGATCGTGCAGGCCAAAGCGGTGATTGTGCCCACCGCCGCAGCGCACGGCGTATTTTTCGAAGGTGCGCCAGCCGGGCGTGGTTTTGCGCGTGTCGAGGATCCGTGCGCCGGTGCCGGCCACTGCGCGGACGAAGCGGGCGGTGTGAGTGGCAATGCCGGACAGCCGTTGCACGAAGTTCAGCGCCACGCGCTCGGCTGACAGCAACGCCCGGGCGGGGCCGTCCACCTCCAGCAACACGGCTTGGGCGGGTACGCTTTCGCCGTCTCTGACGCAAGGGCGCACCCGAACGGCCGGGCTGCGCAGGCGAAAGGCTTCCACGGCAAAATCCAGGCCGGCCAGGACCAGGGGCTCCCGGGCCCGCAGGACGGCCCGGGCCTGCGCCCTCGGGGCCACCAGGGCGATGGAAGTGAGATCACCGCGGCCCAGGTCCTCTCGCAGGGCCGCCCGAACAGCTCGACGCACCTCGCGTGGATCAAGTCCGGTCACGGACCTGAGTGTGGAAACGATCGGGCTCCGGGGCCAGCGTCAAATCGGCAAGAGTACCGAAGAGCCGCGGCGGCGGCGCGTCGACGCCTCTGTGGCAGCCTTGCGGGGCATGCACGGCCGGAATGATGCTTTACAGGCAGACTGAAAGTCCGGCTTCCTGAGGAGCGTCCAAGCCTTGGACCATGCAACCGATGCGCCACATCGGGGCTGCCGGGGCAGGCCAGGAGCGACAACAGGACCAGGGGACCGGTCGCGCCGGGTTGCATGGGTTTTCGCCCGCTCTGCTCTCGCGTTTTCCGGTCTGGCGTCGCGGGGTGCTTGTCGGGCTGTGGCTGTGGGTCTGGGTCTGCCCGGGACTTGCCGGGTGGAACCTCCGGGCCGATGGACTGCCTGCCGCGCCAGCGGTGCCGGAGGTGGCGCCGGTCTCGGAAGAGCTTCGCATGCGGCTGAAGCTGGGTCCGTTTTACCAAAAGCACGTTGAGGTGGGCGGGCTGCCGGTGTTGGGGTCCGCCCGGGTCAGTGATGCCGCGTTGCGCGAGGCGGCGTGGATCCTGGGCCATATGATGGCGGGGCGACCTGAATGGTTGGCCCGCATGGGCGAGCGAGGGGCACGCGTTGTGGTGATGGCCCACGACGAGTACACCACGGATGTCCCCGAGCACGCGCGGTTGCGTCCGAAGATTTACTGGGACCGGCGGGCGCGCGGCCTGGGCGGTCGCATCACCAGTTGCGGGGAGGAGAATCTGCTGGGGTTCCCCGGCGACCCTTATGCCGGGGAGAACATCCTGATCCACGAATTCGCGCATGCGTTGCACCATGTGGCCTTGCGTGGGCTGGAACCGGGCTTTCAGGAGGCGTTGGAAGAGCTCCACCGGCGCGCGCTGGCGGAGGGCCGTTGGTCCGGCACGTACGCAGCCAGCAACCCCGAGGAATACTGGGCCGAAGGGGTGCAGAGCTGGTTCGACTGCAACCGGGAAAACGACGCCAGTCACAATCACGTCAACACCCGGGAGGAACTGGAGTTGTACGATCCCGGGTTGGCGCGGCTTTGCGCCCGGGTTTTTGGACCGAACCCGTGGCGCTATCGCCGGCCCGGAGAACGGCCGCCCGAGGCGCGGGTCCATCTGGGTGATTTCGATCCGGGGAGGGCACCGCGGTTCCGATGGCCGGATCCGCCCCTGGGCGAACGTGTGGTGGTGCGGTTTGACCTGGCTGCGGGCTCGTTGGAAGCGGAACTGTATCCCCGGCAGGCTCCCCGGACGGTTCGGCATTTTCTGAATTTGGTGCGCGATGGTTTTTATCGCGGCGGGATCCTGATCTGGGTGCCGGCGGGCGGCTCGCAGAGCAGGGCCGGCTTTTGGGAGGGCCGGACGGATCCGGGTCGGGCGACTGAACTGCCGCCGCTGCTGACCTGGGAAGGGCCCGGCCAGGTTGGACCGGAACACGCCCGGGGTACGATTTGGTGGGTCTTCGAGGGACCGGCTGAACCCGCGGAGCGGTTCCGGATTGATGGTGGGGCGCAGGTGCTTCAGTCGGTGCCGGGCGCGGAGCCCGCGGGGTCGGGTACGAGACTGACCGCGTTGGGGCGGGTGATTCGTGGGTTGGATCTGCTCGAGCGGCTTCGTGACGATGCAGCTTCAGGGCTGCCCGCTCGGGCCGGTCTGCGCCTGCAGGGGGTTTACCGGCTCGAGTAGGGTTGACTTGGCGGTTTGCCGTCTGTGACGCCGGACGGTTCGGTGAAAGCTTTCGGAGAGGAAAGACCCGAATGCACGGAATGTGCGGGGAGTGTTGGCCGAGGCCTCTCGAGGCTCGGGCTCGTGCGGGAAGGGATCGGCGCCGGACCGCACGCGGTTGCGCTCAGAGCGGTTGTCGGCCGGCGTAACCGGCGTCGAGGTCGTGCCAGTACGCGATATCCGGCTCGCCCTCTTCCCAGCAAAGGAACACCTCGCGACCGTCGCGCAGTGCGGGGAAATCCACCAGCCCGCGGTCCAGGTCGCGAACGATGATCGAGCGCTTTTCCAGGTCCTCCAGGAGTTCGTGCAACGTGAACCAATCCCGGACGTACTGGTGCACCGTAGGGCCGCCCAGGTCGTAGCCGTTGGGGAAATCGCGTTCCAGGCGCCTGTGGAAGCGGTTGATCGAGTCGCGCAAGCCCCGGAGTGTGGCCAGACGCTGCTGGATCATGGGCAACAGGGCCCGGGCTTCTTCCAGGGTGTAGTGACGTTGGAACCGGCGCTTCATGGGGCGGGATGGGCCGATCCGGCGGCGGACGGATCGGGTTGGAGCTTGCGTCGGATGGTCTCGTTGTTCGGATCCAGCTCGAGCGCGCGTTGCCAGGCCTGACGCGCTTCGTTGGTTCGCCCCAGTGCGGCCAGGATGTCCCCGTAGTGGTCGTACATCGTGGGGTCGGGCTCGTCCATGGTGGCGAGTGCCTGTTCCATCCAGGGCAGGGCCTCGGCCGGCCGACCCAACTGGAACAGCACCCAGGCCATGCTGTCGAGGTAGGCACTGTTGTGCGGGTCGGCTTGGACGGCCTGTTCGATCAGTTGATGGGCCCGGTCGAGGTTTTCGCCCCGTTCAGCCCACATGTAGCCGAGGTAGTTTTGGGCCGGGTGAAACTTGGGATCCAGCTTCAGGCACTGCTCGAAGGCGCGTACGGCAGCCGGGATGTCGCCGGTTCGTTCGGCCGTGACGCCCAGTTGAAAGTAGAGCGCGGCGTTGAGGCGGTTGGTTTCCGAGGTGGAAGCCAGGACCTCGGCGGCGAGAAAGTGCTTCCGCGCGGTGGCGTAATCGCGCATCTGACTGGCGGCCAGACCCGAAAGGTACTCAACAAGGAACGTGCGGCCGATGTTGGTGCGGGCGCTTTCCATGGTGGCCAGGGCCTGTTGGGGCTGTTGCAGTGCCAACAGGGCCTGGGCCAGGTTGTAATAGGCTGCTTCAAGCTTGGGGTTGAGGGTCAATGCCCGGCGGTAGGCGTCCACCGCTTCAGCCGGGCGACCGGCTTCCAGCGCCAGGTTGGCCAGAACAAAGTGGACCTGAACGTTCATGGGGTCGGCTTTCGACAGATCCTCCAACACCTCGCGGGCGGGCTCGGCCCGGCCGGTTTGGAGGTACAGATCCGCCAGCCGGGCCAGCACAAGCCGGCGTAACGGAGAGGCCTCCGGCACGGCCGCACGGGCCTGTTCGTACCAGCGGATGGCCTGCTCGACCGCCCCGCTCCGAAGGTGAAGTTCGGCCAAACCGAATTGTTGTTCGGGTGTGGCGGGGTTGAGCGATTCGACCCGTCGGGCGGTGCGGGCCAGGACTTCGGCGCTTTGACTGCGTTCCGCCGGGTCGAGGGTGGTTAATCGGGCATAAGCGTCGGCCAGCACCAGCAGCGACTCGGCATCCGCGTGGGGAGCGTCGAGCAGCTCCCGGACGAACGCCAACGGCCGGGCCTCGGCCGGGAGCGCATCCGGCCGCTGCAAAACGGGCAGGAGCAAGGGCACCAGGGCGGCCAGGGGCGCACCCCGCTTGTGAGCCTCCCGCAGCGCCGTGAGGGCTTCCGTTGGCCGGTTTTGGAGGAGATGGCCTTCGGCCTGAAGCAACGGGAGTTCGTAGTGGGTGGAGTTGGTGCTGAAGGGCTGCAGGATGGCCAGGGCGGCGCCCGGTTGTTGGTAGCGCAGGAACCGGCGGGCCACCTCGCGCGCCAGTTCCTCATCTCCCGGAGCGGCTTCCAGAGCACTCCGGAATGCGGCCACGGCCCGCGGGATGTCGCCCTGGGTCTCGTACAGAACGCCCTCGGCAAAGCGCGCATCCGCCTCCATTTGCGCGCGGGGTGCCCCGGCCACGGGATCGCGCCGGCCAGACCCGGGGGACAAGGGCCACCAACGCGGGACCGGGGCGCATCCCGGTCCCGCCATCCAGGTTGCCAGGAGCAACAAAGCAGCGCTCCGGCAAAGTTGGCCGGTGACCGTCATGCGCTGATCATACCGCGCCGTGACCGGGAGGGCAAAATGCGGACGCGCGGGCGCCCGGACGGAAGGAAGAACGGCCGACCGGTCAGGTCTGCCAGGTGCGCTTCTTGTGACGGTGCATGCGTCGCTTCTTGCGGCGCTTGTGCTTGTTGATTTTGGCCTTGCGGCGCTTTTTGAGTGAACCCATAACTTGCTCGGCCCTCAGTATACGATTTTGTTCAGCGGATATTCAATGATGCCCTCGGCGCCCGCGGCCTTGAGCCGCGGGATCAGCTGCCGCACCACATGCTCGTCAATCACGGTTTCCACGGCCACCCAACCGGGCTGACTGAGCTGGGAGATGGTGGGGTTGCGCAGGGCGGGCAACAGATCCAACACCGGCTGAAGTTTCTCCTGGGGGACGTTCATTTTCAGTCCCACCATGACCTCGGCGTCCAATGCGCCCTTCAACAGCATGGCCAGTGTTTCGATCTTTTGCCGCTTCCAGGGATCGCGCCAGGCATCGTGGTTGGCAATCAACCGGGGGGTCGACACAAGAATCTCGTCGACGATCCGGAGTTTGTTGGCCCGCAGAGAGGAACCGGTCTCGGTCACCTCCACAATGGCGTCCACCAGTTCGTGGGCCTTGACCTCGGTGGCGCCCCAGGAGAACTCCACCTCGGCCTTGACCCCGTGTTTGCGCAGGTAACGCCGGGTGATGTTCACCACTTCGGTGGCAATGCGTTTGCCCTGGAGGTCCTTGACCGATCGGATGGGCGAATCCTCCGGCACGCACAGAACCCAACGCGCCGGGCGCCGGGTGGCCTTGCTGAAGAGGAACTCGCCCACCTCGTGCACCTTGGAGCCGTTTTCCACGATCCAGTCGTACCCGGTAATGCCGCAATCCAGATAGCCGTGTTCGACATACCGGCTGATCTCCTGGGCGCGGATGAGCCGGACCTCCAATTCCTCGTCATCCACGTAGGGGATGTACGAGCGGCTGCTGACCTCGATGTGGTAACCGGCCTTGGCCAGTTTGTCCAATGTAGCTTCCTGCAGGCTGCCCTTGGGCAGCCCGAATCGGAGGACCTTTCGTTGCGCCTGCGTTTTTGTTCCGGTGTTTTGTTGTTTCTGCTTGGCCATGCGAATCCAATGCGCCGGGATGGAAGAGCCCCCGTGGGCCTCCGTGGTTGAATCCTCCGCCCCGTGCGCGGCGCTCTTTTTTGCCAGCTTGGCCGGCCGATTGCCAACCTTTTCTTTGCCCGGCCCTCGGGGGGCGCATCTCAGGTTTTGACGCCCGGCCATTTTTGGGGGCTGGGCCCCGGCCCATTTTGACGGGGAACTGCCGCTGTCACCTCCGGGACCGCCCGGGGCGGCTTTGTTCAGATTTCCGCGTAGAAACCGTGAAGCGCCGGGTCCGGACGGGTTTGGCGTCGCCGGCGCGATAGGTCCGCGGCCGATCCGAGGGTGCAAAAGACCGAGAGGTGCCCCGTCAGGTGCCGGACCGGGCCGGCTGCTTCACGGGCGCGTCCCGGGGCCTGTCAGGGGCGGGAGGTTCATCCCGAGGTCGGGATGGTCTCGGGTTGCAGCACCAGCACCGCCAGAGGGGGCAGCGTGAGCGCAGCCGACCACGGCAGGCCGTGCCAGGGCACCTCTTCCGCGCGGACCCAGCCTCCGTTGCCGAGGTTGCTGCCGCCGTAGTAGGCGCTGTCCGTGTTCAAACGCTCCCGCCACGTTCCGCCCCGGGGCAGTCCCACGCGGTACCCAAAGCGCGGCACGGGTGTGAGATTGAGAATCACCACGCATTCGGGTGCCGGCCTCAGGGCGCGTCGCACAAACGACAACACGCTCTGTTCGTGATCCGAGCAGTCAATCCACTGGAATCCGGCGGGGTCGTAATCGGCCTCCCAGAGGGCCGGTTCGGCCCGGTACAGTCCGTTCAGATCCGCCACCAGGCGTTGAATCCCCTGATGCAACGGGTGTTGCTCGGCCAGGGCCCAGTCCAGGGCCGCGTTGGCGTTCCACTCGGTCCGTTGGCCCCATTCGCCGCCCATGAACAGGAGCTGTTTACCCGGGAACAGCCATTGATAGGCCAGGAGCGCCCGCAGGTTGGCGGCCCGCTGCCAGTCGTCGCCCGGCATCTTCCCCCAGAGCGAGCCCTTGCCGTGCACCACTTCGTCATGGGACAACGGCAGGATGAAGTTCTCGTGGTGATGGTAGAGCATCGCAAAGGTGAGCTCGTTCTGGTGGTATTTCCGGAAGATCGGGTCGCGATGGAAGTATCGGAGCGTATCGTGCATCCAGCCCATGTCCCACTTGAACGTGAATCCCAGGCCGCCGACATGCGGGGGCCGGGTGACCATGGGCCAGGCGGTGGACTCCTCGGCGATGGTGACCACGCCGGGGAACGTGGCCGGAACGACCTCGTTGGTGTGGCGGAGGAAATCGATGGCCTCGAGGTTTTCGCGCCCGCCGTAGCGGTTGGGGATCCACTCACCCGGCTTGCGGGAGTAATCGAGGTACAACATCGAAGCCACGGCATCCACGCGCAGGCCGTCGGCATGATAGCGGTCGCACCAGAACAACGCGTTGGCCACGAGGAAATTCCGTACCTCGTTGCGCCCGTAGTTGAAGATCAAGGTGCCCCAGTCCTGGTGAGCCCCCAGTCGCGGATCTTCGTGCTCGTAGAGGGCCGTGCCGTCAAAGCGGGCCAGGGCCCAGTCGTCGCGGGGGAAATGCGCCGGTACCCAGTCCAGGATCACGCCGAATCCGGCCTCGTGCAGCGCATCCACGAGATATTGAAAATCCGCGGGTGTGCCGTAGCGGCTGGTGGGCGCATAGTAGCCGGTGACCTGGTAACCCCAGCTGGGATAGAAGGCGTGCTCGGCCACGGGCAGAAACTCCACATGGGTGAACCCCATCCGGCGCAGGTAATCAATCAAGGGCCCGGCCAGTTCACGGTAGCCCGGCGATTCGGTGGGTGACTTTTTCCGCCACGAGCCCAGATGCACCTCGTAGATGCTCATGGGCGAACGCAACGGATCCTGTTGGGCCCGGCGGGCCAGCCAGGCATCGTCTCCCCAGCTGTAGGACCGGGGATCCCACACGATGGCCGCGTTCCTGGGCGGCACTTCGAAAAAGAACCCGTAGGGATCGGTCTTCAGGGTGATCTGCCCGTGGACGTTGCGGATTTCGTACTTGTAGAGGGCCCCGGGCCGAACGCCCGGTATAAAGATCTCCCACACCCCCGAGGCACCCAGTCGCCGCATCGGATGGCGCCGGCCGTCCCATTGGTTGAAATCACCCACGACGCTCACCCGCTGGGCATGGGGCGCCCAGACGGCAAAGCTGACGCCCGGTACACCGTCGAGCTCGCGGACCTGCGCACCGAGCTTTTCGTAGATCCGGCGTTCATCACCCTTGTTGAACAGGTAAAGGTCCATCTCACCGATGGTGGGCAGGAACGAGTACGGATCGCGCGTGCGCGTCACCCGCCCCTGTTCGTCCGTGATCACGAGGTCGTAGGCGTAAACCCGATGGGCTTCCGAACTGACGCCCTCGAACAGGCCCACCTCATGGATTCGCTGCAGCCGGATCCGCGGCTGATGGGGCTCGTGCACCGGCACCGCCTCCACCTGCACCGCTCCGGGAATTAGCGCGCGGACCACGACGCCCCTCCGGTCACCCAGCACATGCATGCCGAGCAGGTCATGGGGCGTGGCGTGGCGGAATTCCACGAGGCTGCGGAGTTCTTCCGGGCTTAACAGCATGACCCCAGCATAACGACAGGGTCGGCGGGGGCAATCCCACGAAGCCCGGACGTAAAGGAGCGCGACCTTCCCTCTGCGCCGGCGAGCCGGGAAGCCTCCGGACCCGGCCGGGCGCCTGCGCCGGAGGTTGCCGGGGCGCGATGGCGACAGCTCGACCCCCTCCCGAGGTGTTGGAATTGCAGGGCGCACCGGGCGCCTTTGAAGCGGGTCCACCCTTTGCAGACCCATTTTCGGCGTTGTGGCGCGCGGCCCGCGGCGTTAAAAATACGGTTCCCCGCCGGGTGGGGCGTGCGGCGGGTGGACCTTTTTCTCACGCCTGAGAAGCGGAACGGTTGGCAGAGATTTCAACCATGTCACAGCACCGAAGTTTGCGAGCTGTCAAAACCGCGGGCGGCAAGCGCAACGTTTTGAAGCGGTTTGAACGAGTGGCGTTGCTGAAGAAGCGGGGGCTCTGGAAACCGGGCGACCGGATCACCGGTTTGCCCAAAACCAAGCCGGAAAACATCTGAGGCCCGGGGACCGGCCGGACCGGGTGGGCTTTTGCGCCCGGCCGATCATGCAGGGTTCCACAAGCCTGCCGGGGGGTGCCGCCGCTGCACAACCCGTAGGGCTCGGAGCGGGTTGGGGTTGCGCCGAAACGGTGATCCATGCAGGTGCGGCTGCAAAAATTTCTGGCCGAGGCCGGAGTGGCGTCGCGCCGGGCCGCCGAGGAGTTGATCCTGGCCGGCCGCGTATGCGTCAATGGCCAGCCGGTGACGCGCCTGGGCAGCCGGGTGGATCCGGACCGCGACGAAGTCACCGTGGACGGCCAGGTGGTCCGGCCCCGCCGAAAACTATACGTCGCTCTGCATAAACCACCCGGTTACGTGTGCACCCGGAACGATCCCCAGGGCCGCCCGGTCGTGCATGACCTCCTGCCGCCCGAATGGCGCAACCTCTTTACCGTGGGCCGGCTGGACCGTCAGAGCGAGGGCCTGCTGTTTCTCACCAACGATGGCGAGTTTGCCCTCCGACTGACCCACCCGCGGTACGGTGTGAAGAAAACCTACGAGGTGACCGTGACGGGTCGGATCGAGCCGGCAGCCCTGCAACCCTTGCTCCAGGGAGTCCGCCATCGGGGCGAACTGCTCCGCGCCACGGCCGCCCGCCTGCTCCGGGCCAGCCGCAAACGCAGCATCATCGAACTGGAACTGGCTGAGGGGAAAAACCGCGAAGTGCGGCGGATGTGTGCCTCCCAGGGTTGGCAAGTGGAGAGGCTGGTCCGGACCCGGATTGGCCGGATCCGGCTGGGCGACCTGCCGCCCGGCCGGTGGCGGACGTTGACAGCCTCGGAGATTAAAACTCTACTGGCTCCGTTATGAAAACGGGCATACTGGCGTTGTGGGTTTGGGCCCTGACCGGTGCGACCATGGGGGCGTTCCGGGCCGGCGCGGCCGAATCCACCGCTGCAACTCGACTGCATCCCGGCCCGGCCGTTGTGGCGGCCGACCGATTGAACGTCCGCGGTGAACCGCGCCTCGAAGGCGAACGGGTCGCTCAGCTGGAACGTGGCGACCAGGTCTGGGTGTTTGAGGAAATCGTTGTTGAAAAGCCGAAACCGGGCGAGCCCGACCGCTGGGCCCGCATTGCCCTGCCCCGGGGCACCAAGGTCTGGATCCATTCCCTGTACGTGGACCCCACAAACCGGGTCGTGCTGGCCTCCCGCCTCAACCTCCGGGCCGGGCCCGGCGAAAACCACAGCGTTCTCGGGACCTTGGAACGGGGCGAAACCTACGAGGAAACCGGTGTGATGGACGGGGACTGGATCCAGATCGTTCCGCCCACCAACGCCTGGGCGTTTGTCGCTGCCCGTTACCTGGCTCAGGAACCGGGGGCGTCGGAACCTCCGGCCCCAACCACCGAGTCATCCACTGCGACGGAAGCCAAGCCCACCACCCCGCCGGTCCAACCCGCGCCACCCGCGGAGCCGCAGGAACCGGCCGTGCCGCAACCCACACCCGTGACGGTCACCAACGCCCCCGAACTGGCCGCACCCCCGGAACCCACCAACGAAATCGCCACGGCGGCGTTTCAAGAGCCTCCACCTGCGCAAACCGCAACAGACCCGGCCGCACTCGAAAAGGCCCGCGAGGCCATGCGACAAAAAATGGCCGAACTGATCGCCCGCGACGAAGCCCTCCGCGCCGCCGCTGCTCCTCCACCTTCCGAGGTGCGCGTGGTCACCCGCGAAGGCATCGTGCGCCGCGCCCGGCACATCCTCGCACCCACCCAGCACGCCCTGACCGAGTTGGAAACCGGCCGGGTCATCAATTACCTCTACACCACCTCCACCAACCTTGACCTGTCGCGGTACTGGGGCCGCCATGTGCTGGTTACCGGCGAGGAGGGACTCGACCCGCGTTGGCAGGCCACGCCGGTGCTCACTGTCCGCCGGATTCAGGTTTTTCCGTGACCGCCTTTCCCAATCTCATTGACGGCCGCGCCATCGCGGCGCAGGTCCTGGCTGAATTGCAGCCCCGAATCCGGGCACTCCATGACCGGGGCGTGCAACCGGGGCTTGTGTTTGTGCGGGTGGGCGAGGACCCGGCCTCCAAGGTCTACGTGGGGCGCAAGGAAAAGGCCGCCGCCGAATTGGGCATCCGCTCCCACACCCACGTGCTGCCCGAGACCACCACCGAGACCGAGCTTCTGGCCCTGTTGGAACGGCTGAACCGGGATGAAACCTGGCACGGCATCCTCGTGCAGGCCCCGTTGCCCCGCCACATCCGGCCCGAACGCGTCTATTCCACCATCCGGCCGGACAAGGACGTGGACGGGTTTCACCCGCTCAACATGGGCCGCCTGCTGCTGGGTGATCCGGGCGGATTCGTCCCCTGCACGCCGGCGGGCATTCAAGAGTTGCTGGTGAGGGCCGGCATTTCCTGGGAGGGGGCTCATGTGGTGATTCTCGGCCGCGGCAACATCGTGGGCAAACCCCTGGCCGCGTTGTTGTGCCAAAAGGCACCCCGGGCCAACGCCACCATCACATTGTGTCACTCGGCCACCCGCGATCTGGCCGGGCATTGCCGGCGGGCGGACATCCTGGTCGCTGCCATGGGCGTGCCGGAATTCGTCCGCGCCCCCATGGTTCGGCCCGGCGCCGTGGTGGTGGACGTTGGGGTCAATCGCGTGCCCGACCCCGCCCGGCCCGGCGGCAGCCGGTTGGTCGGCGATGTCGCCTTTGCCGAGGTGCAACCGGTGGCGGGCCGGATCACACCCAATCCGGGCGGCGTCGGCCCCATGACCATCGCCATGTTGATGCAAAACACCGTGCGCGCCGCCGAGATCCTCACCGGATGAGATCCAGCCCGGCCCGTTGAATCCAACGTTTCCCAACCATGACACCCACACGCATTCTTCCCGACCTGCAATGTTCCCTCCTGTGCGAAGATGTTCGGCAGGAGGTTACTGGCAATTTCATCCTGGTGGGCGTGCTCAACTTCATTCGCGTCCCCCACCTGCCGGTGATCGCCCTCAAACTGAGCGTGTTTAACCGTTGGACCGCCGGCATCGGCCAGTTCATCGAAAGCACACGCCTGGTGGCGCCCGACCAGACCACCGTCCTGCGCAAGGGCGAGGTCCGCTTCGTCCTCCAGGACCCCAACCATCACGCCACCAACGTCACCCTGTTCGGCCAGGTCGAATTCAAAACCGCCGGCGTCTACTACATCGAGGTGCTCGTGGACGATGTGATGAAGCTGCGCTATCCGGTCCCGGTCATTCACACGCCGCCCCCGCAACCCCACCAGGGGCAACCGCCCAAACCCCAGGATCCCGCTCCGCCCCAGGCCTGACCCCCGCGCACACGCAAGCGACGGTGCGACCCGGCCCTGCTTCGCACGGGACGACACACCCGTGCCCGACAAATAGCAGGGCTCCATGTACGCCGACTCAGGCCGGACCGCCCGGGTTCAGAGGGCCGCATGGGGGCGCTGGTGAACAGCGCAGTCGGGCATCCCGGCCCGTCACCGATTTGCCGGTGTCTGCAGCACGGGCAGCGCAGGAGGTGAATTTCGGTGGTGGATCGGACCTGCGGGTGCGGCTCCTCATCGGCTCGGCGATGGGACCCGGCGACTTGACCGCGGACGCACGCCCCTGCCAGCCCCTGCAACCTTCCAACGGCCCGGCCCTTGTGCCGGGCTTTGGGCGGTTCGAAGGGCACAGCACGAGTGGAACGGGCGCGCGAACCGGACCTTCGTTGGCGTGAAGGGATCCCTGCCGGACCGCGGCCGCTCCGGCCACGCTCAAGCCGGCCCTGTGGAAGCGCTCAGCAACTGCCGCAACACGTAGGGCAGGATCCCGCCGTGCCGGTAGTAATCAATCTCGATGGGTGTATCGATCCGGCACTGGACCGGCACGGTTTCCTCGCGCCCGTCCGCGCGGCGAATGCGCAGGGTCAACCTCTGTTGCGGCTGCAGTTGCGGGCCCAGGTCCGGCACGTCATAGAGTTCCGTTCCATTCAGCCCCAGCGTTTGGGCGCTCACACCCTCGGGGAACTGCAACGGCAGCACGCCCATGCCCACCAGATTGCTCCGATGGATGCGTTCGAAACTGCGCGCAATCACCGCACGCACTCCGAGCAACCGCGTCCCCTTGGCCGCCCAATCGCGCGACGAGCCCGTCCCATACTCATGCCCTGCAATCACCACCAGCGGCACGCCGCGACGCTGGTACTCCATCGCCGCGTCGTAAATGAACATTTTCACCCCGTCGGGCTGCAACAAGGTGTACCCGCCCTCTTCACCCCCGAGCATGAGGTTCTTGATCCGCACGTTGGCGAAGGTGCCGCGGGTCATCACCCGGTCGTTTCCGCGCCGACTGCCGTAGCTGTTGAAATCCGCGAAATCCACCCCCTGCTCCAACAGGTATCGCCCGGCGGGGGAATCCTTCTTGATCGCGCCGGCCGGCGAGATATGGTCCGTGGTGACGCTGTCGCCAAAAATGCCCAACACCCTCGCACCCACCAGCGGTTGTATGCCGGGCGGTTCGAGCGTGAAGTTCTCAAAGAACGGCGGTTCCTGGATGTAGGTGGAACGCGGCGACCACTCGTACACCAGCCCCGTGGGTGCCGGGATCTCGTTCCACTGCGGATTCTGGCGGCTGAAATCGCGGTACAACTTCCGGAACAACTCCGGCCGCACCGCCTCGGCCAGCGCCTGACGCAACTCCTCGGCCGTGGGCCACAAATCCGCCAGGAACACCGGGGCACCCTCGCGATCGAACCCGATCGGCTCGCAACTCATGTCAATGTCCACCCGGCCCGCCAGCGCAAACGCCACCACCAGCGGGGGTGACATCAGAAAATTGGCCTTGATGGCGGGATGAATCCGCGCCTCGAAGTTGCGGTTGCCCGAAAGCACCGCCGCAGCCACGAAATCGTGCTGCTGGAGGGCCTGTTCGATCGCCGGGTCGAGCGGACCGGAATTGCCGATGCAGGTTGTGCAACCGTAGCCCACCACCTGGAACCCCAGCCGGTTCAGGTACTTTTGCAGCCCGGTCCGTTTCAGGTACTCCGACACGACGCGCGAGCCCGGCGCAAGCGAGGTCTTCACGCCGGCCGGCACCCTCAGGCCGCGTTCCACCGCCTTTCGCGCCAGCAACCCGGCTGCCAGCATCACGGTCGGATTCGACGTGTTGGTGCAACTGGTGATGGCTGCGATCAACACCCTGCCGGTGCCCACCTCCGCCCGCCGGCCCCGGCTGGTGCGCACGGTCACGCTCCGACCATACTCACGTCGGCTCTTGCCAAACCCGCCGTCGGTCACGGGCTTTTGCAGCGCCCGGAAAAACTCGCGTTCCAGGTCCGGCAGCTCGATCCGGTCCTGCGGCCGTTTGGGACCGGCCACGCTGGGTGTGACCGTGCCCAGGTCCAGCTCCACCACCTGCGAGTACTCCACCTGCCCGGGCTGTGGCATGCCCCACAGACCTTGCGCCCGGTAATACGCCTCGTACAGCCGGCAATGTTCCTCGCTCCGACCCGTGGCCCGCAGGTACTCCACGCATTTCTCGTCGATCGGGAAAAAGCCCATCGTCGCACCATACTCCGGTGCCATGTTGGCGATGGTCGCCCGGTCCACCACCGGCAGGGCCGCCGCGCCCGGGCCGAAGAATTCCACAAACTTGCCCACCACCTTGGTGCGCCGCAGCAGTTGCGTCAGCGTCAGGGCCAGGTCCGTGGCGGTGGAACCCTCCGGCAAACTGCCCGTTAAATAGACCCCGACCACGTCCGGCGTCAGGAAATAAACCGGCTGGCCCAGCATGCCGGCTTCCGCCTCAATGCCTCCCACACCCCAGCCCACGATCCCCAACCCGTTGATCATGGTGGTGTGGCTGTCCGTGCCCACCAGTGTGTCCGGGTAATACAGGGGCGTGTCCTCTGACGGCCCCGGCCCCTGCAACACCCCGCGCGCCAGGTATTCCAGGTTCACCTGGTGAATGATCCCGATCCCGGGTGGAATGACCCGGAAGGTGCGAAACGCCTGCGTACCCCACTTGAGAAACTCGTAGCGCTCGCGGTTGCGGGCGAATTCCAGTTCCAGATTCCGCCGCAGCGCGTCGCTGGTGCCGTATACGTCCACCTGCACCGAGTGGTCCACCACCAGATCCACCGGAACCAGCGGCTCAATCAGCCGCGGGTCCCGGCCCATGCGCGCCACCGCTGATCGCATGGCCGCCAGATCCACCAACAACGGCACCCCCGTGAAATCCTGCAGGACGATCCGCGCCACCACAAAGGGGATCTCCTCTGTGCGCGGAGCACGCGGCTGCCATGCCGCCAGCGAGCGGATCGCCGATTCGGGCACGCGGCGACCGTCGCAGTTCCTCAGCACTGATTCCAACACCAGCCGGATCGAGACCGGCAACCGCGAAATCGGTCCCAAACCGGCCTGCTCCAGCCGCGGCAGCGAATAAAACGCCCCGCGCCGGCCATCGCCCACCTCGAACGTTTGCAACGTGTCAAACAGGTTATGCAACGTGCTCATGATCCATGTCCAACGCGACCCAAATCAACGGCCGCGCACGCAGACGCCCACTCTGGCCCCGCTCCCGCCGCCCGTCAAGCCGACCCACCCGCACCAATACCGCCCCGATCTGAGCCGAAAAGGTTGTTACCCGGACGGGGAGGGTTCGTTTGTCGTGTCGAAACGCGTCGTTGCGCCAAAAGTCGAGGTTGCCCGCCATGAACACCGATCTGAGCGCTCAAACCAGACGCGAGGTGCTGACCTAACTGCGGCGTGCCCACGTCCGGGCCGGCAGGCTTTACAAACGTCAACGGCTCGACCAAGCGGTCAGCTGGTTGGGCTACCACCGCAAGGCCGCCAGAGGTCTCCCCGCTGATCGCCGCCCTGTGCGCCGGCGCGCTGGGGGCAGTGGATCCACCACTGCCTGCCGGCCCGCCGCAGTAAGGCCCGTGACGTTCGACAACCGGAGCCGATGACCGAAGCCCGCAACCCTCAAACGACGAAGCAGCGCCGCCGCTCGCTTCAGTGACCTTGCTAGCCCATTCTTGCATTCCTCTTCTGTCTGAACCACACCATCACAAGCCCTCCACCCACCAGCAGCGCCCAGGTCGACGGCTCCGGCACCGGCCGGGCAATAATCGGCGCGTTGGGAATGGAGTTGTATGCCCAGCCCAACAGCACCCCGCCCCCCTCGGCCGCCAGGATCGCGTCGAAGTACCCGTAATGCCACCCGTCCTCCAACTCGAACCCGATGCCAATGAAGCCACGCGCACCCGGACTCCTGGGCCACTCGCTGGCCGTACCGGTGCTCAAATGGATTGCAATGGGCGTAAACTCCCACTCCCCGGGGGATACATATCCATCCCGCAAGTCGCTGGAGACCCACGCCAACGAAGGCTCCAGTGAGGGCCCGATCTGGGCCCCTTCCTCCAGCCGTGCAACCGGCCCGCCCAGGTCTGGAGGAGGGCTGGACCGGATGACCACCCGGTTTGCCCGCTCGGTGCGCAGCATCAGAGCCCCCACGTCAGCTGCAAAGGTGAAGTCCACAACCCCATCACCGTTGATGTCAATCGGATAGAAGAACAAGTGCAACCTGTCGCTCCCCATCCCAAGGGGCTGCGGCAGGACAACCGTAATCGTCCCCTGACCCACAGCCGGGCCTACCGCCGGGCCCCAAAGCCCGACCGCAACCAACCACAAACTCAACAGCCGCTTGCTCATTGTCCCCTCCGCAATCGCCAGAAGCCCACGTCAGCGTGGCTCGTCACCGACACCGTATTGGTGGTGGTTTCGGCCAACACCGACCTCACCGCCGTCCAGTCCGTCAGATTCCTAGAGCTCAAAATTGCCTTCCCAGGCGCATCTGTGGTGACCAACGACCGGCCTGACCCACAGCCGGCCCGCCGCAGTAAGGCCCGTGACGTTCGACAACCGGAGCCGATGACCAAAGCCCGCAACCCTCGAACGACGAAGCGGGGCGGCCGCTCGCTCAAGTGACCTTGCTAGCCCATTCTTGCATTCCTCTTCTGTCTGAACCACACCATCAGAAGCCCTCCACCCACCAGCAACGCCCAGATCGACGGCTCCGGCACCGGCCGGGCAATAATCGGCGCGTTGGGAATGGAGTTGTATGCCCAGCCCAGCAGCACCCCGCCCCCCTCGGCCGCCAGGATCGCGTCGAAGTACCCGTAATGCCACCCGTCCTCCAACTCGAACCCGATGCCAATGAAGCCACGCGCACCCGGACTCCTGGGCCATTCGCTGGCCGTACCGGTGCTCAAATGGATCGCAATGGCCGCGAACTCCCATTCCCCGGGGGATACGTATCCATTCCCCAAATCGCTTGAGCGCCATCCCAACGAAGGCTCCAGTGAGGGCCCGATCTCAGCCCCTTCCTCCAGCCGTGCAACCAACCCCCCCAAATCTGGAGGAGGGTCCGGCCGGTAGACCACGCGGTTTGCCCGCTCGGTGCGCAGCGTCAGAGCCCCCACGTCAGCTGCAAAGGTGAAGTCCACAACCCCATCACCGTTGATGTCAATCGGATACAAGAACGTGTGTACCATGTCGCTGCCCATGCCCAAGGGCTGAGGCAGGACGACTGTAATCGTCCCCTGACCCACAGCCGGGGCTACCGCCGGGCCCCAAAGCCCCAGGGCAGCCAACCACATACTCAACAGCCGCTTGCTCATTGCCCCCTCCGCAAACGCCAGAAGCCCACCTCAGCGTGGCTCGTCACCGACACCCTGTTCGTGGTGCTTTCGGCCAGCACCGACCTCACCACCGTCCAGTCCGTCAGATTCGTGGAGGTCAGAATTGCCTACCACAGCGCGTCTGCGGTGACCAGCCACCGGGCTGACCCACAGCCGGCCCGCCGCAGTAACGCCCGTGACGTTCGACAACCAGAGCCGATGACCAAAGCCCGCAACCCTCAAACGACGAAGCAGGGCGGCCGCTCGCTCCAGTGACCTTGTTAGCCCCACTTCATCGGCTCTTACGTCTGAACCACACCATCACAAGCCCTCCACCCACCAGCAGCGCCCAGGTCGACGGCTCTGGCACCGGCCGGGCAATAATCGGCGCGTTGGGAATGGAGTTGTATGCCCAGCCCACCAGCACCCCGCCGTCCACCTCCCGCAACGGCAACGTCACGTTGGTGCCCGCCAGATTCCAGCCCGTGTCGCTGTCCGAATCAGGCCACACCCCCGGAGCCCACAACTCGGCTGCGCGAATGCACACATCAGCGACCGGCTCGGGGCTCGTCAGGAAAACCGGCGAGCCGGCAATCTCGCCAGCCAGAATCAGCTTCCGACCATCCGGCCACACAATCTCACGTGGCGTGCCCAGCCGCTGGGACAACTCGTCCAACGCCCGTTCCTTGGCGGGCTGCTCGGCCGCCGAGCGTGCCGCCCGCTCGCGCAAGGCTGCAAATTCCGCTTCAATGGCCTGCCGGGCTTCGTCCGAGCAGCCCTGCCCGGGCGGAATCAGCGCCCGCATCTGGGGCGCAAGTTCGGCCTTCCTCTTCTCCCACGCTTCCTGGGCCAGA
>NZ_JAAKYA010000086.1 GCF_011044775.1 Limisphaera ngatamarikiensis
GTCGTACGTGTGGGGATTGGATGTTTCGGAGACCTTGGACGGAGCTGGGGGTGTGGGCGGGTTGTTGTGGGTGCGGTTGAGCGGCGGGTCTGCTGCGGGGGTGCACTTTGTGACGTATGACGGCAACGGGAACGTGTGGAACCTGGTCTCGGCGAGCACCAGTACCGAGACCGCCCGGTACGAGTATGGGCCGTTTGGGGAGCCTTTGCGGCTGACGGGCGCTGCGGCGGGGTGGAATCCATTCCGGTTCAGCACGAAGCGGACGGAGGACGCGACGGGCCTGGTGCTGTACGAATACCGTGCCTACAGTCCCACCCTGGGCAGGTGGTTGAGCAGGGATCCGATTGAAGAGAAGACTGGAGTGGGGGCTTATCACTGGATCGCAAACGTAGGGCCTGGTGCTGTCGACATTGACGGGCGTTTTAGCGCCACGCGCTGCTCGGTGTGTGGGCAGTGGTACCAGGGCTATCATCCATGTCCCGGATCTCCTCCGTCTCCACCACCGCAGCCTCCCTCATCGCAACCGCAGCAAAGTCAGTATCCCGAAGGATTTGCCTTGTGTAGGCGGGACATCGACGACAGCGACAAGAAATTCCTCGAAAGGCTTTGTACGCGTGTGCTAAACGAGTGTGGAGGCCTTCATATGTACGTTCAGTACTACAAGTCTGCGCAGGATGGAGCGCCCTACCTGTGGGGCTGGGGATTCAGTGGGGGAGAAGTCACCACGCCTGAGAAGCATTTTAATCCATCCGTATGTTTTCCCTGTAAGAAAAATGGCACACCTCTTAAGCATGGTTCAGGAGCCGGTAAACCAAGTACGAGCGCATCTGATGAAGAGATCATGGATTGCATTAAGAATAGGAAACCTGATCGGCGTTACACCTTTCCAACTTATGTGTGTAGCACCTGGGCAAAGCAGGCGGTGCGGGATTGTGGTCTCACATGTCAGTGACTTTTGAAGGACTCGCATCTTATGTTGTGTGTTTTGTTTGCTACTCTGCTGATTGCTGGAGTAATAGTGTGTGGCGTGCGTATAGTACGGACACTACGCGCACAAAAGTCCCGCGGAAAGCTACTGTTGTTTGTCATCCTAACTGTATGCGCTGTTGCTGTAGGCATTCGGTACGGGGTTCTGCATGTCTTTCCATTAAGCGAGCGTCTTAGGCTACAGGGCATACCAATCACCCTAGTTCTCTTTGTCTGGGAGGAAGACCGGTGGACTCCCTTTGAAACACTTTTCCCAATCGCCTATTATTTCATCGCTGCGAACGTATTAGCTCCCGTCCTCCTGGTGTGGTCAGCGTGGTTGTTGGCTGCAAGGTTGTGGCGTCTTAAAGTGAGAGGGGGTAGTAAAGCACCTCAGTCGCCGAGCAACACAAACATGTAGAGATTACATCTCGGTCAGGCTTGCAAGGTGGCCCTATGCACTCAATGGGGGGACGGGATTAGAGGCATTGGTCAGCGTGCGTCCAGCCCTGCAAAGGAGTGATGCGCCAATGGTGAAGAACAAAGTCAGGTGCTGGTGCAAGACCATATGCTTCTGACGATCCTGTGCGTCACGAGGATGGGGGTAGCAACGATGGGGTTGGCGCGCCGCAGTGCAAAGGAAGCTGCCGTGTCCTCACGGTCCGCAACAATATCGGGCACAGGGGACTGTGCCCTCCCGCAAGGTCGCATGGGAGGGACCGCGGCCTCGCGGTCCGCAAGAATTGGCGGGCACGGGGGACCGTGCCCCTCCCGGGGAATCCCCAAATCGAAGGCACCCCAGCCCATTGGCGAGGTCGGGAGGGACAGCGTCAT
>NZ_JAAKYA010000087.1:0-21929 GCF_011044775.1 Limisphaera ngatamarikiensis
CGGGTGGGTGGATCCGGGTGGGTGGATCCGCAACGCTCAACACGGGCTTGAGCCACGCCGAGGTCATGGGAATTGTCGATCCAGCTCCTACCACAACCCCACACCCTGTCAACAAAAAAATTGCGACCACAAAAGCTTCCGCCCGTTTCCGCCCTTGCCACCCCACCACCAAGGCATGGAGGACTGAACCACAGAGACACAGAGGACACGGTGAACGGCCAAAAGAGAGCGCGCAAAGCATGTGGCGAGCTCCATGGCGGCGGTTGGTGTGCCGGAAATCGTTCCGCAGCCCCTTGCCCCGGCAAAAGCCGGGTGGCCGGTACACCTGCTTGCGACTGGCAGGCTATTACTGTCGCCTTCCAGCGGACCGCCGGGATGCGGCCCATCCCGGCCTAGCCGATCTGCACGGTACACAGCAACGTGGCCATGGCGCGGGAGGGGCATGGTCCTACGTGGCCGATATTTTTGCGGACCGCGGGGACGCGGTCCCTCCCATGGGACCTTGTGGGAAGGGCGCAGTCCCGTGTGCCCAATACTCTTGCGGACGGCGGGGACGCCGTCCCTCCCCGACCTGGCGGAGTTCGCAAGGGCATGCGCCGATTGAGTCGCGCTGCAGGTTCGGCACGGGCACCGGGGGCTGCCTTTTCTTGCGGACCGCGGGGACGCGGTACCTCCCGGGCTGGCCAATGTCGAAGGATGCCCACGGTTGGACGATGTCCGGGAGGGGCGCAGTCCTCTGCGCCCGATGTTTTTCCGGACCGCGAGGACGCGGTCCCTCCCAACGGACCCTGTGGGAGGGGCACAGTCCTCTGTGCCCGATATTTTTCCGGACCGCGGGGGCGCCGTCCCTCCCGGGCAACCATTGCGGGGCCACACAGTTCTCCGTGCCGGCTAATTACCGACCGCGGTGGCGCGGACACGTCCCATTCCTAATGGATTTCGTCTGGACGCGGTCTGTTTAGCAGTGGCCGCCGCCATCATTTCTGGAATCGCATCGGCGCCGTTCCTCGGGTTTGGGCGCTGAAACCGTTGACGCGGGTGGTCCGGAGGGGTCGGCGTTGCCGGGGCAGGTTTCCGCGGCCGATCTTGGGCCGGAAACAAGCCGAAGCGCCCTTCACCCGGGCCCGGTCCGGACGGTTTCGCCGGAGGGAACGTTACGCCGATGGTCGTAGGCGGGTTTCATGTCGCCCTGGTTTGCCGGCTTGGCGGAGCCGGCGGCCGGAGCGGCGAGAACAGGCTGTTGCACCATGGGAGGGGTCGCCCCTGATGGGGTCGCGATGCATCTGTTCCTCAACCCTTTGCAGCGCCGCGGTTCTAGCCCTCGTGGGTCCGGGGATCGCCCGTATCTTTCAACACTGCGGTGGTGAGGCCGGTCAGGGCGTTGCGGATGGCCGGAGGGATGGCGCGGCGGAGGCTGTCCGGAAAAGTGCGCAGCCAGGGGAAAAAGTGAAGGGCGTTTTGCGGCAGGTAGGAGGCCAGCAGTTCGGCGTGGGTTCGGATGGCCGGGTGGTGGTGGGGTTGGTTGACGAGCACACAGTGGGGTCGGGGTAGTTGGGTTCCAGCCAGTGCTTCGCAAACCAGACGGGTCTGGTTGACGGCGCCCAGGCGGTTGGGCACGACGACAATCGGTCGGGCCTGCAGGGCCTGCATGAGGTCGCGGTTGTCGAAGTTCGTTCCAAGCGGGCTCAACAGGCCGCCCGCGCCTTCGACCAGGACGATTTCAAATTGTTGGGCGAGGCGCTGCACGTGTTGGACGACCCGGGGCAGTTCGATTCGCAGGCCGATCCGGCGGGCGGCGGCGGCCGGGGCGATCGGGGCTCGGAACCACCAAGGGTTGACCTCGTCGAGGGGTATGATGCGTCCGGCGCTTTCCCACAAAAGGCGGGGATCGGTTCGACCGCCGGAGGCCAGGGGTTTCAGGGCCACGACGCGGTGGCCACGGTCCCGGAGGTAACGGGTCCACGTGGCGGTCAGGACGGTTTTGCCGACGCCGGTGTCGTTGCCGGTGATGTAGAAGATCATGGGTCTCCAGCGGCCGGGGTTGCGCTCTCGCGGTGTGGCGAGTTTTTACCGCGGAGGGGTCTTCCCGGCCTACCGGCAGGATGCTGCAGGGTGCGGCGGTTCTGCAAGGGTGGCGTGGCCGGGGTCTGGCGCGGGGAGGTGGTGCACGGGTGGTGCGTTGTGTCCGGGAGGGTCGGGGCGGGATCGGTTTCGCGGCCGGTGCGGTGTGTGCGGTTCATTTCTTCCGTGCGTTGCGGGTTTGGGTGGGTTAAAAGGATGGGGCGTGAAGATCGTGGGGATCATACCCGCCCGCTATGGATCCACGCGGTTCCCCGGCAAGCCGTTGGCAAGGATTGCGGGCAAACCGTTGTTGGAACATGTGGTGGAACGGGCCCGGCAGGCGCGTCGGTTGGCGGAGGTGATTGTGGCGACCGACGACGCGCGGATTGCGCGGGTGGCGGAGGGGTTTTGTCGTGTGGAGATGACGCGGTCGGATCACCCGAGTGGGACGGATCGGGTGGCGGAGGTGGCGGGGCGCGTGGATTGCGAGGGGGTGGTGAACATTCAGGGGGATGAACCGCTGGTGGATCCGGCGGCGATTGATGCGGTGGCGGCGGCGCTGGAGGAGGCGGAGATGTCCACGGCCGCCGCGCCTCTCCGGCAGCCGGAGGATTTGCGGAATCCGAATGTGGTGAAGGTGGTGGTGAGTCGGTCGGGTCGGGCCCTGTATTTTTCGCGGCATCCGATTCCGTTTGTGCGGGACGTGGCGGAGGGGTCGGCATCGGAGGTATTGGCGCGGTTCGGTTTTCTGCGGCATTTGGGGTTGTACGGGTATCGGCGGGCGACGTTGTTGCGGCTGGTGCAGTGGCCGGTTTCGGCGTTGGAGGCCGCCGAGAAGCTGGAGCAACTGCGGGCGTTGGAGAACGATGTGACGATTCGGGTGGTGGAGGTGGCGACGGCGGGGATCGGGGTGGACGTACCGGAGGATGTGGCGCGGGTGGAGGCGCTGCTGGCCGGGGTGGGTGTGGCCGGCGGGGGTGCGGGACAGGCTGTTGAGGAGTCATGAAGTACATCTTTGTCACCGGCGGAGTGGTCAGTTCGTTGGGCAAGGGCCTGACGGCGGCGGCTCTGGGCACGCTGCTGGAGCATCGCGGGCTGAAGGTGGCGTTGCAGAAGTTTGATCCGTATTTGAACGTGGATCCCGGGACGATGAGTCCGTACCAGCACGGGGAGGTATATGTGCTGGATGACGGTGCGGAGACGGACCTGGATCTGGGGCATTACGAGCGGTTCACCCGGACGAAGCTGACGCGGTTGAACAACCTGACCAGCGGACAGGTGTATCAGACGGTGTTGAACAACGAGCGGGAGGGCAAGTACCTGGGCAAGACGGTGCAGGTGATCCCGCATGTGACGGATGAGATCAAGAACCGGATCCGCCTGCTGGCGCAGCAGACGGGCGCGGACGTGATCATCACGGAGATTGGGGGGACGACCGGGGATATTGAGGGGTTGCCGTTTTTGGAGGCGATCCGGGAGTTTGCGCACGAGGTGGGGCCGGGGAATGCGGTTTTCATTCATGTGACCTACGTGCCGTACATCAAGGCGGCGGGGGAATTGAAGACGAAGCCGACCCAGCAATCGGTGGCCAAGCTGCGCGAGATCGGGATCATGCCGCACATCATTGTATGCCGGTGCGAGCGGCCTCTGGAGAAGGAGGTGCGGCACAAGATTTCGTTGTTTTGCAACGTGCCCGTGGAGGCGGTGGTGGAGGAGAAGGACGTGGACCACACGATTTACGAGGTGCCGCTGATGCTGCAGCGGGAGCGGATGGACGAGCTGGTCTGCCGGCTGCTGCATCTGGACACGCCGCCGGCGAACATGAGTGAGTGGCAGGAGATTTTGCGGAAGCTGATCGCGCCGCAACACCGGGTGCGGGTGGGGGTGGTGGGGAAATACATCGGGCTGCAGGACGCGTACAAGTCGGTGTACGAGGCGCTGAGTCACGGCGGGATTGCGAATGACTGCGGGGTGGAGATTGTGCGGATCGAGTCGGAGGAGATCGAGAAGCACGGGGCCGAGCCGTTGCTGAGGGATCTGGCGGGGATTCTGGTTCCGGGCGGGTTTGGTGAGCGCGGGGTGGAGGGGAAGATTGAGGCGGTGCGGTATGCGCGGGAGCGGAAGGTTCCGTTTCTGGGGTTGTGTCTGGGGATGCAGGTGGCGTGCATCGAGTTTGCCAGGAATGTATTGGGGCTGAGGGAGGCGCATTCGACCGAGTTTGATCCGGACACGCCGCATCCGGTGATCACGCTGCTGGACGAGCAACGGCGGGTGACGCGGAAGGGGGGCACGATGCGGCTCGGGGCGCAGCCGTGTCAGCTTCAGGTGGGGACCCGGGCGGCGCAGTTGTACGGGGCGTTTCTGGTGCATGAGCGGCATCGGCACCGGTATGAGTTCAATCTGGAGTATCGCGAGATGTTTGAGCGGGCGGGGATGGTGTTCAGCGGGACCTCACCGGACGGGAAGCTGGTGGAGCTGATCGAGCTACCGGGGCATCCGTTTTTCATGGCTTGTCAGTTTCATCCGGAGTTTTTGAGCAAGCCGCACCAGCCGCATCCGCTGTTTCGGGGTTTTGTGCAGGCGGCGCTCTTGCGGGTGCAGGTGGGCCGTTAGGGTGTGGGGCGGGGCGACTCGGTTTTCGCCCTTGAGTCGGCACGGGAGCGACTTCATAAATGCGACCGATGAAAGCGCGGCAGGCCCGCGTACGGCGGGAGACACGGGAGACCCGGATTGTGCTGAGCCTGAACCTGGACGGTCGCGGTCGGGCTCGGGTTGACACGGGCATTCCGTTTTTTGACCACATGCTGGAGCTGTTTGCGCGGCATGCGGTGGTGGATTTGACATTGCGGTGCCGGGGGGATCTGGAAGTGGACGCGCACCATACGGTGGAGGACTGCGGACTGGCGTTGGGCCAGGCATTTCGGGAGGCGTTGGGGGACAAGAAGGGCATTCGCCGGTACGGAACGGGTTTTGACCCGCGGAACCCGTTCACCGGGGAGGCGTATGTGCCGATGGACGAGTGTCTGGCGCGGTGTGTGGTGGATTTCGGGGGCCGACCCTATCTGGTGTGGCGGGGGTTGAACGATCTGGCGTACGCGCGGTTGCCGGCGGAATGGAGGGAGCAGGACGGGGCCTGCGCCTTTCGGTTCGGGTTGGCGCGGGAGTTTTTCCAGGCGTTTGCCAACGAGGCCCGGTGCAATCTGCATCTGGAGCTGTTGTACGGCGACGAGCCCCACCACGTGGTGGAGGCGTTGTTCAAGGCGTTTGCGCGGGCGGTGGACCAGGCGTGCCAGCGGGATCCGCGGCTGGAGGGGATTGTGCCGAGCACCAAGGGCCGGCTGTAAGGGGGGCTGAATAGACGGGAGAGGCTCAACGTCCAATCCATGCAAGACGAGCGCGACCTTTCCTCGAAGCCGGACGAGGCGCTGGTGGCCGCCGCCAAGGATGGCGACCTGGGGGCGTTCGAGGAGTTGGTGGCGCGGCACCGCGACAAGGTTTATGCGCGGGCGCTGAGCATCCTGCGGAATGAAGAGGATGCGCTGGATCTTTCGCAAGAGGCATGGATCAAGGCCTGGCAGCGGTTGCAGCAGTTTCAGGGTGAATCGAGTTTTGCCACCTGGATCACCCGGATTGTGATCAACCTCTGTCTGGACCATCTGCGCCGGCAGAAGCGGGCCGTGGGGGAATCGCTGGAGGCGATTGAGGAGGAGGTGGGCAATATTGAACGGCTGTTACCCCCGGTGAGTATCAATCCCGCTGCCGGTCTGGAGCGGGATGAATTGCGGGCGCGGATCTGGGAGGCGATGGGCCGGTTGTCGGTGGCGCATCGGACCGTGTTGATTCTGCATGAGTTTGAAGGCATGGAATACCGCAAGATTGCGGAAGTGATGGGTTGTTCGCTGGGGACGGTGATGTCGCGGCTCTTTTACGCGCGTCGTCGTCTGGCGGCGCTCCTGGCGGATTTGAACAGCAGGTCGGATTCGGCAAAGGACGCATGATGACTCCCGAGGAAATGCTGCAGGTCCAGGCGTACGTGGACGGCGAGTTGCCGGAATCGGAACGTCGCGCCTGGGAGGTGCGTTTGGCGCGGGACGCGGAAGCCCGGGCGCTGGCGGAGGAACTGCGTCAGATCCGGGCGGTGCTCCGGACGGTGGATGAGAGCCCAATCCGTGTCCCGGAGAGCCGGGAGTTTTATTGGTCCGGGATTGCCCGTGCGATCGGTGCCCGGAAGGCCGGTTCGGCCGGAGGCGCACGGTTCTGGTGGGAGGCAGTCTGGCAGGCGTGGAAGCGGTGGTTGGCGCCGGCGGCCGTGCTGGCGGCGCTGGCGCTGGTGATTGTGCTGCGCCAGCCGGCGGGCGGCCCGACCGATTATCCGGAGGTGCAACTGATGCTGGCCGAAAGCGGAGCCACCACGTACCGCGACGACGCCCGGGGGCTTACGCTGGTATGGTTCACCTGGCCGGCAGAGGAATGACGGCTCGACCGACAGTTTTTTCCATGAAACCCATCGTGTCTGGATTCTCGCAAGCGCGGTTCCTGCGGCTGGCCGCGGCCGCGGTGTTGCTGCTGTTGATCGCCGGGCCCGCCCTGGCGGGCGACCTCAAGCTGGAGGCGCAGTTGATTTGGGGGACCAACGAATCCAAGTCGCCCAATCCGAGGCACAAACCGGTCGAGGAACCGGTGGCGCAAAAGCTGAAGGAGCTGCCCTTCAAATGGACGCATTACTTCGAGGTCAACCGGAAGGAGTTCACGGTCTCGAAGGAGGAGTCGCGCAGGGTCTCCATGAGTGAAGAATGCGAGATCCAGGTGCGGCGGCTCGAGGATGAGCAGGTGGAGTTGACCCTTTACGGCAAGGGCAAACGGGTGGGCCGGGTTACGCAGAAACTTCCGAAATCCGAGATGTTGGTGCTGGGTGGTAACGCACCCAACTACACGGCGTGGTTTGTGATGCTGCGGCGGAAGGATTGACCGCCGGCGGGGCCGTTGCGAGGCGGAGCAGGCCGGACCGGGCAGCCGCCGTGGGCGGCCGACGCAGGGCCGGTCGGGAGCCACGCGGAAAGCGGCCCGCAGGGTTCGGTCTTTCGTCGGTGGCACTCCCCTGCCCTGCCCGACGGGTTTCTCACCGGGCTCCCGATTCGCGTTTGCGCAAGATGCCGGGTGGCGCTTCGCAGGCGGGTGCAGCTTTCCTCCATCGGACTTCTCCGACGGGCGGTGTACGGGTAGACTGGGCGGCGCATGACGGATTGGATTTCCGAGTATCTGAGGGCGCAGGCGGCTGCTCATCGCGCGATTCCGGTGGAAGCCGTGGTCCGGTTCGTGGGCTTGTTGAGGGAGGCGTTGCAAGCGGACCGACAGATTTTTGTGTTTGGCAATGGCGGCAGCGCCGCCAACGCGGCCCACTTCGCCACGGACCTGGGCAAGGGTGCGTCGGATCGGCTCCCGCGCAGGTTTCGGGTGATGGCGCTGACGGACAACGTGAGCTGGTTGACGGCGCTGGCCAACGACTACAGCTACGAGGAGGTGTTCGTGCGGCCGCTGCAAAACTTCGCGCGGGCTGGGGATGTGGCCATTGGGATCAGCGTCAGCGGTAATTCCCCCAACTGCGTGCGTGCGTTGGCCTGGGCGCGGGAGCACGGGTTGCGGACGGTGGCCCTGGTGGGCGGCCGTCCCTGTCGAATGGCGGAGTTGGCCGAGCTGGTTTTGTCCGTTCCGGACACGCATTACGGCCGGGTGGAAGACGCTCACATGACGTTTTTGCACCTGGCCTGCTACGCGTTCATGGAACATCCGGAGTGGGCCGAGGTGGCACCGAGTCGGTAAGAATTTTGGGGGCACGCCACCGCGCGTGGGCAACGTCACCCGGGGGGCGTGTTGGGGTGAGATGGGTGCGGGTTGGGCCCGGCCGGCCGGGGTCAGAGCCGCAGTACGGGTGCTCGGCGCCCGCAACACGTTGGATGCAACCGGCGGAAAGAGGTTGGCGGTCTACTGCCGGGGTGCAGGTTTTCGCGCGGTGATTTCGAGGCTGACCAGGTAGTCTGACATCCGGCTGCCGGGCGGCAGGTGCTCGGCAATCCTGCGGTACAACGGATCTTCGAACTGCTCCAGGGTGCTTACGTAATCGGTGCGCGGCACCAGTCGAACGTCGGTGAGGCCGGCGGCCCGGACCATGTCTTCCACTTCATCCACCAACACGGCGCCTGCCACGCATCCGGCCCATGCCTCGAGCATGCTGGTTACCGAGGTGGGGAGGGGCTGCAGCAGGGCCAGGTCAGAAACCGCCACCCGGCCTCCGGGCTTGAGTACCCTGGCGATTTCGCGCCAGACCTGCGGCTTGTCCGGGGAAAGATTGATCACGCAGTTGGAGATCACGACGTCCACGGTGGCGTCGGGCACCGGGAGATGTTCGATCTCTCCCAGACGGAATTCCACGTTGTCCCAGCCGGTCCGCTCGCGATAGGCCGGAATGGCCTTCCGGGCCCGGTCGATCATCTCCGGGGTCATGTCCACGCCAATAGCCCGGCCGGCGGGACCGACCTTTCGGCCGGCCAGGAAGACGTCGAAGCCCGCCCCGGAGCCCAGGTCCAGTACGACCTCCCCCGGGCGGAGGGATGCAAGCGCCTGTGGGTTTCCGCAGGAGAGGCCAAGGTTGACGCCTTCAGGGAGCGCGGCCAGATCCTCGGCTGCGTAGCCCACGGCCCGGGCCAACGCGTCCGGGTCGAGATCGGTGGCGCAACCGCAGCTGGACGCCGGTCCGCAACAGGAAGATCCCGTTGCCGCCGTCAGGGCGTAGGCCTGCCGCACCTGTTCTCGAACCGTGTCGGGTGCGGTCCGGCCCGCCGAATGCGGGTTCAACCCGTTCAATCGTTGGCGTTCGTTCCGGCGCCCGGCGGCGTAGGCTTCGAACACGCGTCGGATTTCATCCCGGACGCGGCGGAACGCGGTCCGGATTTCTTCCGGGGTTCCCTGGGCACGGGCGGGGTCGTCGAAAGGCCAGTGGTACCGATTCACCTTGCCGGGGAAACTCGGACAGGCTTGATCGGCTGCACCACACACCGTGATCACGGTTTCCACCGGCCGGTCCATGAACTCGCGAACGGATTTGGAGCGATGGCCACTGATGTCGATGCCGATCTCCCGCATGACCTCCACGGCCATGGGATGAACGTACCCGGCGGGTTGAGACCCGGCGCTGGCGACTTCCAGAAAGTCGCCTGCCGCCGCACGGAGTACGCCCTCGGCCATTTGACTCCGACACGAGTTACCTGTGCAAAGGATCAGAACCAATGGTTTCATTCCCGTTTGTTGGCCTGGTATGTTGCAACAGACACGCTGGCACGGCCAGCCGGCGCTGCCAGCCAACCTTAGTGGAAGAACGGCGGAAGTGCCAGCCCTGTTGGCAAAAGAAACGTGGTCGACGTTGGCGTTCGGCGGAACCTTCAAACGCCCACAGACGGGGGCACCGGCAGAGTCAGGCCCGCGGGCGAAACCCGCAAAACAACGGACGACGAAGCACAAGGAGGCCGTGCCTCCAAGTGCACCCTTCCGGAAGGATCACAGTCCCCTGCGCCCGTGTTTGCCGACTGCGCCGAGGCGCTCCCGCCTGTTGCAGCATTCCCGGAGGGGGTACCGTGCTCGGTGCGCGTCCTGGCTTCCCGAGGGCACGGCCCCTGTCCGTTCGGAGCACCGCAGAGGCACGCCGGCAGTGAACCACAGAGACACCGAGGGCGCAGAAGTTGGGCCCGGAGAAGGGCGAAAGGCGGAGATGCAAAGCGTGGCGAGGACGATAGGCCGGCGGCCACTGTGCGGGAAAGCGTTCCGCGGCCCCTTCACCGTCCAAAAGGCCGGTTAAAGGCCCCATCGGGTTGGGAATCACCAGGTTGCTGGTGGTCCGTTCCTTCGGACGGCGGGGACGCCGTCGCTCCCTTGGTGCTTTTCCCGTGGCGCCCTTCAATGTCGCGGCAGCTTGGGAGAAGCACTGTCCTCATCGTCGGGGGCATCGGAGGCTGTGGGCATGTTCATCGTCCCGGGGTTGGGCCCGACTGAGCGGCGAACACGCCGGGCCGGGTGTGACGCTCGGGGCTCGCAGCGGGGTCGGGAATGACGGCGGTCCGGAGCAAGGACAGGGGCGAACATCCGACCGCCAGGTTGCGTGGGGCCGAGTTGGCCGAAGCCCGGATTGCAGGGCTGCCGTGGGGGCGGTCGACAGCAAACCGGGGCATGGCCGGGACGAGGGGCTTTGGTCCGGGATGCAGGTCGTGCAGGCCCGGTTGGGATCGGTTGGGCTTGCCCGGGAGGGTTCCGGTGGCCACTCTTGGGCTGGTCGTTGCGGGCTGATCGCAGCACGCTCAGTGGGTTGGACTTGTGCCCTCCGGGGCGAAATGGGAACGCGCTATGGATCTGGCGACCATCTGGTACGTGCTGATCGGGGTGTTATTCACCGGGTACGCGATGCTCGACGGGTTTGACCTTGGCATCGGCGGGATTCACCTGTTTGCGCGCAAGGACGAGGAGCGGCGGTTGTTGCTGAATGCCATTGGACCGGTGTGGGACGGTAACGAGGTCTGGCTGGTGACCGGAGGTGGCGCCCTGTTTGCAGCGTTTCCCCAGGTGTACGCCACCGTGTTTTCCGGTCTGTACCTGCCGTTCATTTTGCTGCTGATGGCGCTGATTTTCCGGGCCGTGGCCATCGAATTTCGGAGCAAGCAGCCGGCGCGGTGGTGGCGCCAAATGTGGGACGTGAGTTTCGCGGTGGGCAGTGTCGGGTCGGCCTTTCTGCTCGGCGTGGTCATGGGCAACATTGCGTGGGGGCTGCCCCTGAACGAGCAGGGTCAGTACGTGGGAGGATTTTGGAATCTGTTTCATCCCTATGCCCTGTTGCTGGGGGTGACCACGGTGGCGTTGTTCATGATGCATGGTTGCATTTACGCGCTGCTGAAGATTGACGGTGAGTTTCATGAAACGCTGCGGCGGTGGGTGCCCCGTTGCATCATCTTTTTCATCATTTGCTATGGGATCACCACCATGGCCACGCTGTTGTATGTGCCGCACATGGCGGAGCGGGTGCGGGCTCATCCGTGGCTGTTTGGGGTGGCGGTGTTGAACATGCTGGCCATTGCCAACATTCCCCGGGAAATCCATCACGGACGCGACTTTCGGGCTTTTTTGTCCTCGGCGGCGGCCATGGTGGCGCTGATGACGCTGTTCGGGTTGGAGATGTACCCGCACCTGGTCCTGAGCCGGCCAAATCCCGAATACAGTTTGACGATTTACAATTCCGCGTCATCGCCCAAGACGCTGGGCATCATGCTGGTGATTGCCGGGCTTGGCTTACCGGTGGTGCTGGCCTACACGATCAGCATTTACTGGATTTTCCGGGGCAAGGTTCGGCTGGACCGGATGAGCTACTGACGGGGCGGCCCGGGCGTGGCCGGTCCGGGTCGGCCGGGGGACGGTTTCGCACTTGTCGGTCCGGTTCGGTCTCTTCAGATTGAGAAGGCGGGCGGGCCCATAGCTCAGGGGTTAGAGCAGGCGACTCATAATCGCTTGGTCGCAGGTTCGAATCCTGCTGGGCCCACCAGCAAGTTTCAGGGCCCCTGCACTCCTTCAGGTTCAACCCCCAACAACCGCGCGATGGCGAAGTAGTCGGCCGCCACGTGGTCGGCGTTGCGGAGGGCGTCGCGTGGATGGGTGTTGGGGACGGCTATGACGAACATGCCGGCGGCCCGGGCGGCGGCGATGCCGGGCAGGGAATCCTCGATGACCCAACAGCGCTCCGGGGGCACGCCCAGGAACCGGGCGGTGCGGAGGAAGATGTCGGGTGCCGGTTTGCCCCGGGGTACCTCAGCCCCACTGAGGATGGCCTGAAAGCAGGAGCGTAATCCCGTGCCCTCCAAAACGGCATCGATCACCGGCCTTTCCGAACCGGATGCCAGTCCCAGGGGCCAGCGGCCGTGGAGGGTGCGCACCAGCCACAACGCGCCGGGATACCAGGGTTGTTCGGAGGCCAGGAGTCGGAGGAACCGCTCCCGTTTTCGTGCCATCAAAGCAGCAACCGGAACCGGTGGCCTGTGGATACGGGCGAAATCCTCCCACAATTCATGGTCGGAGCGGCCCACGTAGTCCTGGAAGTTGAGGCCGGCCCCGTCCGGATAACCCAGTTCGGCCAGGGTTTCGCGGAAAGCGCGTTCGTGGAGGGGCTCGCTGTTCACGAGCACCCCGTCCATGTCGAAGATGACCGCGCCGACCACCGGGCTTGTGGGCATGGATTCAAAGTTCGGTTTGGCCCAGCTCGAGGATGCGTCGCCATTGGGCCGGGGTGACGGGCATGACCGAGAGCCGGGCCTGTCGCACGAGCAACATATCACGGAGGACGGGGTCCTTTTTGATTTGGGCCAGGGGCACGGGTTGCGTCAATGGACGCAACGGTTCGAGGTCAACCGCGATCCAATCCGGACTGTCGGCCGTGGGGTCGGGATAGGCTTCCTGTCGCACACGAGCGATCCCGACCACGGCGCGCTCTTTGCCGCTGTGGTAGAACAGCACGCGGTCGCCTTTGCGCATGGCCCGGAGATAATTACGGGCCTGATAATTTCGGACGCCGGTCCATGCGGTCCCGTTTTCCCGGACCAACCGGGTCCATGGGTATTCCCCGGGTTCCTGTTTGACGAGCCAGTACTGCATGGCGGGTTCAGATTGCCGGTTCCGGCCGGGGTTGTCAGCAGGTAAGCGCCGGTCGGTGGGAAAAACCTGGGATTCCTGCTTGCCGACAGAAACTTGGCTTTGTTAAGTAAGTCCCCGGATGCGAACGTGCGGAACGAGGAACCCACACCGCTGCGGGAGCCCGACCCGGCAGGGTACGAACCGGCTTTGGCGTGGTGGCGGGCCGGGTTTGAGTCCGACCGGATCCGGCTGGCTATGATCGTGGTCCCCTCCCACATGGGCCGGATGAACAAACTGGCCCTGTTGCGCCGGCTGCGGCAGCTCGGCACTGCGTCGCGGGCCGAGTTGGCGAAGTCTCTGGGGTTGAGTCAGCCGACCTGTGGGAAGATTGTGCAGGAATTGTTGCGGTCCGGCGTGGTGGAGGAGCTGCGGCGCAACCCATTGGTGGGGGCCGCGGCCGCAGGCGCCCGGCGGCGGCCCAAGCTGGGCCGGCCCGGTGTTTTGCTGAGGCTGGACCGGTCGCAGCCGCGGTTTGTGGGGATCCAACTGGACGTAACCCATACCAGCGTGGCGCGGTTGGCGCTGGGGTTTACGGGACCGGACGCCTGGGAATTGCGGGTACCCACGGGGCGCTCGGCAGCCCAGTGGAAACGCCAGATTCGTGAAGCGGCGCAAGCGTTGCCGGTGCGGGAGCTGTGGGGCGTGTTGGTGAGCGTGCCGGGACTGCTGGATCCCGTGCAGGGTCGGGTGGTCTTTTCGCCGAACCTGCATTGGACGGAGACGGTGGACCTGCGATCGCTGCTGGGGGAGATCTGGCAGGTGCCGGTGGTATTGATGCAGGAGGAACAGGCCCTGGCGTTGGGGCATTACCAGGTGAATCCGGAGCAGGACAATTTTTTGTTGGTGGACTTTGGCGAGGGCGTGGGTGGCGCGGTGCTGGTGAACGGGCGTCTTCAGGCCAATCCGCTCCCCGTGTCGGGTGAGCTGGGTCATACGCCGGTGGCGGGCAACCGCCGGCGTTGCGGTTGCGGGGGCGTGGGCTGTTTGGAGACGCTGGTTTCGTTGCGGGGATTACTTGACAGTTTTCAGGAGGCGGTCCCGGGTGCGACCCGGTCCTGGCAATCGCTGCGCCGGCATGTGGAGCTGCACGGATTGGAGCCCTGGCTGGGCGCAACGCTGGATGCCGCGGCGGTGGTGATTGCGGGCGCGTTGAACGTGATCGGCCTGCGCCACGTGGTGGTCACGGGGTTGCTGGCCGAGCTGCCCGCCGTGGTGGTGGAGCACCTAGCGGCGCGCATTCGCGAGGGCGCGCTCTGGGCGCGCTTTGGCGAGGTGCAGGTGCAAACGGCGCCCCGTCACCGTGCGGCCGGGCTGGTGGCCGCCGGAATTGAACAGCTTGTCCTCAACCGACTCGGCGAAGGCGAACCGGGGCCGACCCGGTTGGTCTCCTCAGCGTACACCCTGACACGCAACCCTTAACCCTGGAACGACCATGATTGATTTGAAGGAACTTGAAGTCTGGTTTCTGACCGGGAGTCAACACCTGTACGGGCCGGCCGCTCTGGAGCAGGTGGCGGCGAATGCCCGGACGGTGGTGGCGGCCCTGGACCAATCGTCCGCCGTGCCGGTTCGCGTACGGTTTCAGCCCGTGGTCAAATCCCCCGAGGAGGCCACGGCCCTCTGCCAGGCCGCCAATCAGGAGCCGCGCTGCATCGGGCTGATCACGTGGTGCCACACCTTCTCACCCTCCAAGATGTGGATCAACGGGCTGAAAGCCCTGCGCAAGCCGGTGGCCCATCTGCACACCCAGTTCAATCGGGACCTGCCCTGGTCCACGATTGACATGGATTTCATGAACCTGAACCAGGCCGCCCACGGCGACCGCGAGCACGGGTTCATCATGAGCCGCATGCGGTTGAACCGGAAGGTCATCGTGGGCCACTGGTCGGATCCCGAGGTTCAGCAACGGCTGGGTGCCTGGTGCCGGGCGGCGGCGGCCTGGCACGACTGGCAGGGGGCGAGGTTCTGCCGGTTTGGGGACAACATGCGCGAGGTGGCGGTCACCGAGGGCGACAAGGTGGCTGCCCAAATGCAGTTCGGCTATTCCGTCAACGGTTACGGTGTGGGTGACCTGGTCCAGTTCGTCCGGGCCGTGTCAGAGAAGGAAGTGGACGAACTCGTGGCGGATTACGAACGGCAATACGAGGTGGTGCCGGAGCTGCGCAAGGGCGGTGCCCGACATGAATCGCTGCGCGAGGCGGCGCGGATTGAGGCGGGCCTGCGGGCGTTTCTCAAGCAGGGCGGGTTCAAGGGGTTCACCGACACGTTTGAGGATCTGCACGGGCTGTCACAACTGCCCGGAATTGCGGTGCAACGGCTGATGGCCGAGGGTTATGGTTTTGGGGCCGAGGGCGATTGGAAGACGTGCGCGCTGGTGCGGGCCATGAAGGTGATGGCGACGGGGTTGTCCGGCGGTACGTCGTTCATGGAGGACTACACGTACCATCTGGATCCGGCCCGGCCGGCCGTCCTGGGCGCGCACATGCTGGAGATTTGCCCCAGCATCGCCAAGGGCAGGCCCCGATGCGAAATCCACCCGCTCAGCATCGGGGGCAAGGCCGATCCGGTCCGGTTGGTGTTCGACACACCGGCCGGCCCGGGCCTCAACGCCTCGATCATCGACCTGGGGAACCGGTTCCGGTTGCTGGTCAACGAAGTGGAGGTGATCGAGCCGCCGGAACCCCTGCCCCGGTTGCCGGTGGCCCGGGCCCTGTGGCAACCCAAACCCAACCTGGCCGTGGCCGCTGCGGCATGGATCTACGCCGGCGGCGCCCACCACACCGGCTTCAGCCAGGCCGTCACCACCGAAATGCTGGAAGACTTCGCCACAATGGCCGGGGTGGAACTGGTGGTGATTGACGAGCACACGCGCCTGCGCGATTTCCGGCGTGAACTGGAATGGAACGAGGTGGCCTACGGACTCAAACGGGGTTTTCTGGCCTGAACCTGGAACCTGACAGCCCGACACGACCATGAACGCGACCTACACCATCGGTCTGGATTACGGGACCAACTCCGTCCGCGCCCTCATTGTCAACACGGCCAATGGCCGCGAGGTCGGCACCGCCGTCTGGGAGTATGAACACGGCACCCAGGGAGTCATCCTTTCCAGGGATCCCAACCTGGCGCGGCAACATCCGGCGGACTATCTGAAGGGTGCCGAAGTCACCATTCGCAAGGCACTGGCCGAGGCGAAGCGGAATGTGCGCGGGTTCAAGCCCGAGCAGGTGGTGGGCATCGGCGTGGATACCACCGGGAGCACGCCGTTGCCCGTGGATGCCGAGGGACGGCCGCTGGCGTTCCACAAGAAGTTTGCCAGGAACCTTGCAGCCATGGCGTGGTTGTGGAAGGACCACACCAGCGTGGCCGAAGCCGCCGAGATCACGGCCCTGGCACGGGAAATCCGGCCGCACTACCTGGCCAAGTGCGGTGGCACCTACTCCAGCGAGTGGTTCTTCAGCAAAATTCTGCACTGTCTGCGCACGGCGCCGGAGGTGTTTGAGGCGGCGTACACCTGGGTGGAACTGGCGGATTACGTTCCCGCCGCACTGACCGGGACGGAACATCCGGACCGGCTGACGGTGGGCATATGCGCCGCCGGACACAAAGCCATGTACAACGATGCCTGGGGCGGGTACCCGGACGAGGAGTTTCTGGGCCGTCTGGATCCGGCGCTGGCCGAGTTGCGGAAACGGCTCCGGCCCAAGGCCTACACCATCAATCGCTCGGTTGGCACCCTGACGCCCGAGTGGGCCAAACGGACCGGGCTGCGGGCCGGCATTCCCGTGGCCGTGGGGGCTTTCGACGCCCACCTGGGTGCGGTGGGCAGCGGAATCACACCGGGCACCCTGGTGAAGATCATCGGCACCAGCACGTGCGACATGATGATCGCGCCCCTGGACCAACCGCTGGCCGACATCCCCGGCCTGTGCGGCATTGTGCCCGAGTCCATCCTGCCCGGGTATTACGGGTTGGAAGCCGGGCAATCGGCCGTGGGCGACATCTTCAACTGGTTTGTCAACTACATCCAGCCCGGTGGCCCGAAAAACGGCTCCCACGAAGCCCTCACACGGGCGGCGGCGAAGTTGAAGCCGGGCGAGTCGGGTTTGCTGGCACTGGACTGGAACAACGGCAATCGTACGATCCTGGTGGATCAGCGACTGACCGGTCTGTTGCTGGGCCAGACCCTCTACACCACCCCGGCAGAAATCTACCGGGCCCTCATCGAGGCCACGGCCTTTGGCGCCCTCACCATCATCAACCGGTTCGAGGAATACGGCGTCAAGGTGGAACAGATCATCAACTGCGGTGGCATTGCCGAGAAAAACCCGCTGGTCATGCAGATCTATGCCGACGTGACGGGTCGGCCGATGAAGATCAGCCGTTCGGCCCAGACCTGCGCGCTCGGGGCCGCCATTGCCGGCGCGGTGGTGGCCGGCGTGCACAAGGATTACGCCTCCGCCCAAAAGGCCATGACCGGGCTGAAACCCAGGGTGTTTCAGCCCAACCCGGCCGCCCACGAGGTCTACCGGCAGCTGTATCCGTTGTACCGAACGCTGCATGACGCGTTCGGCACCAGGGAGTGGACCGGCAACCTCTACGACATCATGAAGACATTGCTGGAGATCCGGAACCGCGCGCGCGGCGTTACGGGCTGAGTGCCAGGTCCAAGCTTCGAAGCCGAGAACCACCGATCTAATCACAACCTTCGCACGAAACATGAAGAAGACGATTACCCTCTGCATCCTTGGGTTGGGCGTTTGGGGATTCGCTGCCCTGACCGCGGTGGCCCAGCCAACCACGAACCGCCTGGTCATCCATGCCGACCAGGGCCGTTACACCATCAGCCGGATGATTTACGGCCATTTCGCCGAGCATCTGGGCCGGTGCATTTATGAGGGCATCTGGGTGGGCGAGGACAGTCCCATCCCCAACACGCGCGGCATTCGCAACGACGTGGTGGAGGCGCTGCGTCGGATCAAGGTGCCCGTGCTGCGCTGGCCCGGCGGTTGTTTTGCCGATGAATATCATTGGAAGGACGGCGTCGGGCCGCGCCATGAGCGGCCCGCCCGCATCAACACCCACTGGGGAGGCGTCATCGAAAACAATCACTTCGGGACCCATGAATTCTTCGACCTGTGTGAACAGCTCGGGGCCGAGCCGTACGTCGCCGTGAATGTCGGCAGCGGCACGGTGCAGGAGATGATGGAATGGATCGAGTACATCACCAGCGATTCCCGGTCCGCCATGGCCGAGTGGCGTCGGAAAAACGGTCGCCAGGCGCCCTGGCGGCTGCCCTATGTGGGCATTGGCAACGAAAGCTGGGGTTGCGGCGGTAACATGACGCCGGAGTACTACAGCGACCTGTACCGCCAGTTCAGCACCTTCGTGAAGAACTTCAGCGGCAACCGGATTTACAAGATCGCCTGCGGCGCCAACGGGGCCGACTACCGTTGGACCGAGGTGGTGATGCAGCGGGCGGGCCGCCACTTGGACGGCATTTCGCTGCACCATTACACCATCCCCACGGGCGACTGGGGCCGCAAGGGATCGGCCACCCGGTTTGGCGAGGACCAATACCATGGCGCCCTCCGCAGGGCCCTGGAAATGGAAACGCTGGTCCGCCGCCATGGCGAGATCATGGACCGATACGATCCCCAGAAGCGGGTTGGTCTGATCGTGGACGAGTGGGGCATCTGGACCGACGTGGAGCCGGGTACAAACCCCGGATTCCTGTACCAGCAGAACTCCATGAGGGACGCCCTGATTGCCGGCCTGACCCTCAACATCTTCAATCGGCACTGTGATCGCGTGCGGATGGCGAACATTGCCCAGATGGTTAACGTCCTGCAGGCCATGATCCTGACCGACGGGGAAAAAATGATCCTGACGCCCACCTATCACGTGTTCGAGATGTACACGGTGCACCACGACGCCACCCTACTGCCCACGGATTTGACGTGTGCCGACTACACGTTCCAGGGCCAGAGCATCCCCGGCCTGAGCGTGTCGGCCTCGCGCAATCGCGAGGGGGTGATCCACGTCAGTCTGTGCAACCTGCATCCGGAGCAACCGGCCGAACTGCAGGCGGAACTGCAGGGTGCCCGGGTCAACCGGATCCAGGGCCGGCTGCTGACGGCCGACAGTGTCCAGGCGCACAACACGTTTGACCGGCCTGATCGGGTGCGGCCGGTGGCGTTTGACGGGGCGCAACCCACGGAGCGAGGCTTCCGCGTGACGTTGCCGCCGCGGTCGGTCGTGGTTCTGGCCCTGCAATGACCCGTCCGGGAGGTGGGATCGCGTCATGACACTCAAAGCGCTCAAGCAGGCGGTTTGGGAGGCCAATCTGCGATTGGTTCGCGAAGGCCTGGTGATCGAGACCTGGGGCAACGCCAGTGCGGTGGACCGCGAAAAGGGCCTGGTGGTGATCAAACCCTCGGGCGTGCCCTATGACCGGATGAAACCGGACGACATGGTTGTGGTCCGGCTGGACACGGGTGAGACCGTGGAGGGCAGGCTGCGGCCCAGCTCGGATACCCCCACCCACCTGGTGCTGTACCGGGCATTTGCCGGGATTGGGGGCGTGGTTCACACCCACAGTCTGTATGCCACGGCCTGGGCCCAGGCGTGCCGGCCCATCCCCTGCTACGGCACCACCCAGGCCGACTACTGGTTCGGCGAGGTCCCCTGCACCCGTGCCATGAAACCGGCCGAGATCCGGACGGATTACGAGGCCAACACGGGCCACGTCATTGTGGAAACCTATCGCGGGCTCGATCCCCTGGAACATCCGGCCGTGCTCGTGGCCAGCCATGGTCCCTTCACGTGGGGTCGGGACGTGCACGAGGCGGTGCACAACGCCGTGGTGCTGGAGTTTGTGGCGCGACTGGCCAGCGAAACCTTGCGGGTCAACCCGCGGGTGCGTCCCGTGGGGCGGCCCCTGTTGGAGAAACATTTCCTTCGCAAGCACGGTCCCAACGCGTATTACGGTCAGAAATGAACCCGGCCGGCCCGGAAAGAGGTCCGGAAGCGCCGGAGAATCGAAACCTGAATCCCAAACAACCATGAAAGCGAAAGTCCTGATCGTTGGTTCGGCACTGGTGACCAGCCTGTGCTTCTGGAGCGGATGCGCCACCGGTCCGTCCGCGCGCGCCTCCATCACGCGGGCACCTTTTGGCGTCACGCGGGATGGGCAGCCGGTTGAGGTGTTCACCCTGCGCAACGCCAACGGGGTGGAGGCCCGGATCATCAACTACGGCGGCACCGTGCTGTCGTTGAAGGTGCCCGACCGGAACGGCCAGTTTGGCGACGTCGTACTCGGCTTCGACACCCTGGCCGAGTACGAGCAAAAGTCGCCCTACTTCGGCTGTCTGATCGGCCGTTACGGCAACCGGATTGCCGGGGGCCGGTTCACGCTCAACGGCGTGACCTATCAACTGGCGACCAATGACGGGCCGAACCATCTCCACGGCGGCATCAAGGGCTTCGACAAACGGGTATGGAAGGTCGAACGTGCCGAGGTCACGCCGCAGGGGCCGCAACTGGTGTTGAGCTACCTCAGCCCGGACGGCGAGGAGGGTTACCCGGGCAACCTGCACGTCACGGCCACCTACACGCTCACGAAAGACAACGGCCTGCGACTGGATTACCGGGCCACCACCGACAAGGACACCATCGTGAACCTGACCCAGCACTCCTACTTCAACCTCGCCGGTCACGGCGACATCCTGGGCCACGTGGTGTATCTGAACGCCGACCGGTTTACGCCCGTGGACGCCACCCTGATTCCCACGGGCGAATTGCGACCCGTCGAGGGAACACCTTTTGATTTCCGGAAACCGACCGCCATCGGGGCGCGCATCCAACAGGATGACGAGCAGTTGCGGTACGGGCGCGGTTACGATCACAACTGGGTGATCAACAAGAAGCCCGGCGAACTGGCGCTGCACGCCCGCGTGGTCGAACCGACCACCGGGCGGGTGCTGGAAGTGCTCTCCACCGAGCCCGGACTGCAGTTCTACTCGGGCAATTTCCTGGATGGCACCCTGAAGGGCAAATACGGCCAGGTCTATGCGCATCGGAGCGGTTTCTGCATGGAGCCGCAGCACTTTCCGGATTCGCCCAATAAACCCCATTTCCCCTCCGTGGTCCTGAAGCCGGGCCAGGAATACCGGAACACGATCATCTACCGGTTCTCGGTTCAGAAATAGGCATTCGCAGTGGTGCAAGGACCGGCAGCCGTCCCCGGTGCGGCTGCCGGTTTTGTTTTGCGGGCCTGCGCCGGAAGTGCATCGGCTTCGGGCAACGACCTGTTCTACCAATTCATCGGGCCAAACGGGCCGTCCCAAGCTGTGAGCCGGTCCGCGGGAGCGCCGCGCGGTATGGGCCCCGGTTGGAACGCCCGCCGCGGCTCCCGGCTTTTGTTGGTGCGGGTTCCTGAGATAATGCGGGTGCACCGGGGTCCCGGCGGTCGTGCGGGGCCCGCAAGCCCGCTGGATAGCTGCGCATGAAGGCACAACTCGATCGCTGGTTCGAAATCAGTGCCCGCGGATCCACGGTTCGACGCGAGCTGTGGGCCGGGCTGACCACCTTCATGACCATGGCCTACATCATCGTCGTACAACCGGCGGTGTTGTCGGGCCGAATGTTTGGTCAACCCACGGGGATGGACTTTGGGGCGGTGATGGCCGCCACGTGCCTTGCCTCTGCACTGGCCACCGCTCTGATGGCCCTGTACGGTCGTTATCCCATTGCGCAGGCGCCGGGCATGGGTCAGAACGTGTTTTTTGTGTTCAGCGTGTTGCCCGTGGCCGCGGCCGCCGGTTTGGGGGAACCGTGGCGGGTGGCTCTGGGTGCCGTGTTTTGGTCCGGGGTCCTGTTCCTGGTGCTGTCGCTGGCAGGCCTGCGCGAACTGATTTTCAACGCCCTGAGTCCAAGCTTGAAACATGGCCTGACGGCCGGAATCGGATTGTTCATTGCCTTCATCGGGCTGCAAAACGCCGGGCTGATCGAGAAGGACCCCGGCACCGCCGTCCGGCTCACCCACCGGCTGCTGTCGCCGGATGTGGTGGTGTTTGTAACCGGGTTTTGGTTGACCGCCGTGCTCACGGCGCGGGCCGTGCCGGGGGCGGTCCTGTGGGGAATGGCGG
>NZ_JAAKYA010000087.1:22005-40564 GCF_011044775.1 Limisphaera ngatamarikiensis
TGCCCGCCGCGTGGCGTGAGGCACCCGCCGTGGCGGAGTCGCTCCTCAGCACACGATTTCAACCGCCCACGGCGTTGGTGGCTCCCCCGCCCTCGCTGGCCCCCACGTTCCTGCAACTCGACTGGAGGGCGGCGTTGTCCCCGGCCATGGTGCCGTTGATCGCGGTGTTGTTGTTCATGTTTGTATTCGATGCCATCGGCACGTTGATCGCGGTCTGCGAGCAGGCGGGGCTGATGCAGGGCGACCGCCTGCCCCGTGCACGGCAGGCGATGATCTCGGATGCGGTGGGAACGGTGGTGGGATCGCTGTTGGGCACCAGCACCGTGACCAGTTACGTGGAGAGCGCGGCCGGCGTGGCGCAGGGGGGTCGGACCGGCCTGGTGGGTCTTGTGGTGGCGGCGTTGTTCCTGGCTGCACTGGTGTTTGAGCCGCTCGTGGCCACCATCGGCAACTACCCGCCGATCACCGCGCCGGCCCTTGTGTACGTGGGGGTACTGATGCTCCGACAGGTGACACGCATTGCGTGGGACGATCCCACCGAATCCATCCCCGCCTTTTTGATGGTCGTGGGGATCCCGCTGAGTTTCTCCATCGCCGACGGGTTGGCGTTGGGCCTGGTGACGCATCCCGTACTGAAGCTGTTGAGTCGGCGGGTGCGCGAGGTTGGCGTCACCGGTTACGTGCTGGCGGTATTGCTTCTGCTGTATCTGGCCCTGTTGAGGAGCCGCCTGGGCTGAAATCGGATGGGACTGGTGAAATTTGGCGTCCCTTCCCTCCCCGGTTCGGGGGACGCGCCCGGCTCAATCTCAATCATTCAGCGCCATGTCAAACAGCGTGGCCAGTTCCACGGCTCGGCGGGCAAGTTCCATACAGCCGGCGTGCGAAACCGGGTCCGATTGCGCGTCGGGCCCGGGGAGCACCCAGTCTCGAAACGGAGCGGCGTCGGGCATTGCAGCCAGAAGATGAGCCAGGGCCTGCTCGATCCAGGGGCGGTTGGCCCGCCGGAATGCCTGCAACCATGATGCGGTCACCGACTGACGCGGCACCAGCGTGCGGGGCAGACGCCCGCGTCGGAGGGCGTATTCGATGTCCTCGCTGGCGTACAAGCCGGTAGCGTAACAGAACGTCAGCAGGGCCAGCACTTGAACCAGAGGCGGCCCGTCCGCGTTGGATGCATGCAACTGCGGGATACCCGCTGTCACCCACCGCACGGCCTGCCAGGTTTTGCGTTCGAGCCACCGGTCACCGTGGAGCGCCCTGGGGTCGCTCAGAAGGGATTCGGCCGGGTCGGCCGCACCGGAGTGGCGGGTTTTCCATACCGTGGTTTTCATGTTCAGCCCTGGTTGCGCTGTGATGGTCATCTACCACCAACTTCGCCCTGCACGGTGACAGGAACCGGGCGGCCGTGTGACGATTGGGTGACGGTTTGGGTTGAACAGGGGCGGCCCGCCCGGGGTAATGCCATGAGCCGGCGGTAGTGAGCGCGGTTTGCCACGGAGGATTGCGACCATGAGCGAAGGTTCCACGGGTTCGGGCACGGGACAGACGCGCTGGCTATGGGACGCGCGTCTGCAACAGGACATTGAAGAGATTCAAACCCGGGTCCGGGCGATGGGTGAACAGGTGGAGCGCGCCCTGAAAACCAGCCTGGAAGCCGTGTTGGAACGGAGCCGGCCCAAGGCCTACTCGGTGATCGTGCGGGATCAGCGCATCGACCGGCTTGAAAAGGACATTGACCACCTCTGCCTGGAATTCCTCCTGCGGCAACAACCGGCGGGCCGGCATCTTCGCTTTGCCTATGCCACCATCAAGATCAATGCCGAGCTGGAACGGATCGGTGACTATGCCGAAAGTGTGGCGCGCCAGGTGTTGAAGGTGGCGGATCTCCAGGAATTACCCGCGCCGGACAAGTTCCGGGAAATCGGCCAGGTGGCGATCTCCATGTTGCGGTCGGCCGTGGACGCATTCCTGCGCCAGGACGCGGAACTGGCCCGGCGCACCATGGTCATCGAGGACCACGTGGACCGGCTTCGGGGTGAACTGAACGAGGTCCTGCTCGGCGCCGAACGGGAGGGTCGCCTTCCGTTCCCCGCGCTCACGCCCCTCCTGACCATTGCCCGACGGTATGAACGGGTGTCGGACCAGGCCAAGAACATCTGCGAGGAGACGCTTTACATGTGCACCGGGGAATACTGGAAACACCAGGGTCCCGGCGGCGCGGTGCGGATCCTCTTCGTAGATGCCACCCACGGCGTGCGCAGTCGCATGGCCGCCGCCATCGGCCGGAACCTGGAAGTGGAAGGCCTTCAATTCCTCAGCGCCGGCCTGGAGCCGCAACCCTTGGAAGAACCGTGGCGCTCCTGGATGGAATCCCGCGGCATGGTGGAGGCCACAAGCCCGCCGCAGTCCGCCCCGGAGCTGTTATCCCGGCACAACATTGCGGTGGTGGTCGCATTGGAGCCGGCCGCCCGATCGATTTTCCCCACTCCGCCCACCCCGACCGTGGCCATGGAATGGACCGTACCGGACCCGCAACATTGGATCGCGCAGGGACTCGGTCCCGAGGCCGCCGCCGAGCAACTGTTCCAAATGCTCCGGCTTCAGGTCCAAGATCTGGCCCATGCTCTGGCAGGAGAATGAGCACGGGAGAATGAGCACGAAACCCCACCCCATGAGGCGTCTCATCCATCCGATCCTCCTGCTCCCCTGGTCCGCATTGGCCCTTGTCGTGGGATGGCTGGTGACCGGTTGCGGGTCCCGCCCCTCAACGCCCGGCGGCATACCGGTCAAGGTCATCCAAAACAAGGGCTCCGACACCATGGTGAACCTTGCACAAGCCTGGGCCGAGGCCTACCGGAAGGTGCGCCCGGACGTGAGTGTGGAGGTTTCAGGGGGCGGCTCCGGCGTGGGGATCGCGGCCCTGATCCGCGGTGCCGTGGACGTTGCCAACAGCAGCCGCGACCTTAAACCGCGCGAGCTGGAGGAAGCCCGGGCCTCGACCGGCAAGGAGGTTCAGACGTTCGTGGTGGGTTTCGACGCCCTGGCCGTGTATGTGCACCCTTCGAATCCCCTGGAGGAAATCACGCTGGAACAGCTCGAGGAGATCTATGCCGAGGGTGGCAGGATCACCCGCTGGAGTGATCTGGGGGTGCAAATGCCGGAACCACGATTCGACCGCATCATTCGCATCAGCCGCCAATCCAGTTCCGGCACCTACGAGTTCTTCCGGGAACATGTGCTCCGCAACCGCGACTTCAAACTCGGGTCCAACGACATGAACGGCTCGAAGGAGGTGGTGGAGCTGGTGGCAACCACCCCGGGCGCCATCGGATACAGCGGGATGGGTTACGCCAACCCCCGCGTGAAAATGCTCCGGGTGGCACGCAAGAAGGGCGAACCGGCCTATGCCCCCACGATGGAAAACACCGTGACACGGCGTTACCCCATCGCCCGCAGCCTGCTGATGTGCGTCCTGGGCGAGCCCGAGGGCGAGGTGAAAGCCTACCTCGACTGGGTCCGCAGTGACGCCGGTCAACAATTGGTGGAAGACAACGGGTTCGTGCCGATCCCGCATACGGAACGGACCCGACCCGCTCCTGTCGGTGCAGGCAACTGAACCATGAACCAACGCGATCCCACTCAACCCGTAGCAACGCCAAGGGCCCTCGAGCAACGGCCCCGATGGGCGGTCGTAGCCGAACGATGTCTGGAATTTGTCATCCGGCTTTGCGGGGTCAGCGCGGTTCTGTTTGTGCTGGCGATTTTCCTGTTCGTGTTTCGGGAGGCGGCCCCGGTGGTGACGAGCGGCAAGGTGAAGCTGACGGAGTTCCTCGGCAGCATCGAGTGGTATCCGACCTCGGCGGTCAAGGTGCGGTACGGTGCGCTGGCGCTGATCGTGGGCAGTCTCAGCGTCACCCTGGTGGCCATGGTGCTGGCGGTTCCCTTTGGTCTGGGCGCCGCGGTGTTCGTGTCCGAGTTTTGCGGTCGCAAGACCCGGGAGGCTTTGAAGGTGATCATTGAGTTGCTGGCGGCCATCCCGAGCGTGGTCTGGGGATTCATCGGCATGACGGTCGTCAGCCCGTTGCTGGTGAAATACGCCGGGGCACCCATCGGGGTAAACCTCCTGAACGGCGGTCTGATCCTGGCACTGATGAGCGTGCCCGTCATTGTCTCCATCGGTGAGGATGCACTCAAAGCGGTGCCCGATTCGTATCGAGAGGCCGCGCTGGCCCTGGGGGCCACGCGCTGGCAGGTGGTGTGGCGGGTCCTGTTGCCGGCGGCTCGAAACGGTTTGCTGGCCGCCGTCCTGCTGGGTGTCGGACGTGCCATCGGCGAGACCATGGCGGTGCTCATGGCTACCGGCCATGCGGTGCAGATCCCGCACGGCCTGCTCGACTCCGTCGGGACCCTCACGGCCAACATCGCCGCCGAGCTGGGCGAAGCCCCGGTGGGCTCCGACCACTACCGCGTCCTGTTCCTCATGGGCGTGTTGCTGTTCCTCATCACCTTTGTGGTCAACCTGGCTGCCGACCTCGTCGTGCGCGGAATCCGGAAACCATGAACCAACCAACCCACACCGGCACGAACCCGGTCCGCTTCGTCCGCACGCCCTACGGCGCGCGGAAGGAGGCTGCGGAACGACTGGCCCGGACGGTCCTGGGCCTGATGGCGCTTTGCATGGTGCTGCCCCTGGTGGCGATCGTGACGCACCTGTTTGTGCGGGCCTGGCCCTCCTTGAGTCCGGAGTTTCTGCTGGACATCCCCCGCGACCACATGCGGGCCGGGGGCATCTGGCCGGCCTTTGTGGGCACGTTGTATCTGGTGGGCATTTCGCTGGCCGTGGCCACGCCCATCGGAGTCCTGGCCGCCGTGTACCTGAACGAATACGCCCGTGACAACTGGTTCACCCGCCTTGTGCAACTGGCTGTGATCAACCTGGCCGGTGTCCCGAGCATCGTGCATGCACTGTTCGGCCTGGGTGCCTTCGTCTACGGGGCGCGGCTCGGCTATTCCGTTCTGGCCGCCTCCTTGACGCTGGCCATCATGACGCTGCCGGTGATCATTGCCAGCACGCGGGAGGCGTTGGCGGCCGTGCCCCAGGCGTTTCGCGAGGCCTGCTGGAATGTGGGGGCCACCCGGTGGCAAACCATCCGCGCGGTCGTGCTGCCCAATGCGTTCAGCGGCATCCTCACCGGTGTGATCCTTCAGGTGAGCCGTGCCGCGGGCGAAACGGCGCCGATCATGTTCACCGGCGCGGTCTTCTACAAGGCCGTGGAACGCGGCGACCTGTTCCCCTATCACCTCAAGGAACAGTGCATGGCCCTCTCGATGCATCTTTACACGCTGGCCACCCAGGTTCCCAACGTGCCCGAGTCCATGACCTATGCCACCGCGGTGGTCCTGCTGTTGACCGTGCTGCTGGTGAACGCGACGTCCATCGTCGTGCGCATCTGGGTGCGCAATCGCAAGCGCTGGTGAACCGGTCCCTCGGATCCCATGTCGACGCGACCCAAGATCGAAGTGGAGAATCTGCGGTTGTGGTACGGGACCAAACCGGTCCTGCACGGGTTGACCTTCTCCGTGCAGGAGGGCGAAATCCTTGCCGTGATCGGCCCGGCCCAGTCCGGCAAGAGTTCACTGCTCAAATGCCTCAACCGGACCATCGAACTGGTGCCGGGCGCCCGGGTGGAAGGATCCATCCGCATTGACGGCCGGGACATCCGCCAGATCCGGGACGTCCATGCCCTGCGCCGGCGCATCGGCATGGTGACGCCGTTGCCGGTCGGGCTGCCCATGAGCATCTACGACAATGTGGCTTTCGCCCCGCGTTGCGCCGGCATCACGGACCGGCGGGAGCTGGATGCACGGGTCGAGGAGTGCCTCCGCCAGGCCGCCCTCTGGGACGAGGTCAAGGACCGTCTCCACATGCTCGGCACCAAACTCCCCGGCGGTCAGCAGCAACGACTCACCATCGCCCGCGCGTTGTCCCACAAGCCGGACATCCTGTGCCTGGACGAATTCTCCATCGCCATTGACCCGGTCACCACCATGCGAATTGAAGAGGTGCTCCGGGAGTTGCGGTCGCGCATGACCATCATCCTGGTGACCAACCTCACCCAGCAGGCACGGCGTCTGGCGGATCGGACCCTGTTCCTTTGGAAAGGTGAACTGGTGGAGCTGGACCGCACCGAGGTGATCTTCTCGGAACATCCGCGGGACCGGCGCACCCACGAGTACGTTCGCGGCTTTTTCGGATGAGCGAACCCGTTTACAGTCTCGAAACCCGCAACCTCAACCTGTGGTACGGCCGGTTCCAGGCCCTGACGGACGTGAATGTCCGGATCCGCCACGGCCTCATCACCGCATTGATTGGCCCTTCCGGCTGCGGCAAAACCACCCTGTTGCGGTGCTTCAACCGGATCAACGAACGATACGGCGACGTCACCATCACCGGGGAAATCCGGGTCCAGGGCCGCAACATGTACGACCCGGACGTCTCGCTGGTCGAGCTGCGCCGTCACGTGGGCATGGTCTTTCAGCGTCCCAATCCCCTACCCATTTCCGTGTACGAAAATATCGTGTTCGGACTCCGACTCCACACGCCCCGGGCCGAACTGAGCCGTCAAATCCTCGATGAGGCGGTGGAACAGGCCCTCCGCGAAGTGGGGTTGTGGGACGATCTGAAGGACCGACTCCATCAACGCGCCACCGAGCTGCAGCTGGAACAGCAACAAAAGCTCTGTCTGGCCCGGCTCCTGCCCCTCAAACCGGAGGTCATTCTCCTGGACGAACCCTGCTCCGCCCTCGACGTGGACGGCACCCGCGCCATCGAGGAACTCATGCTCAGCCTCCGCGGCCGGTACACCTTCCTGATTGTCACTCACAACATGTCCCAGGCCCGCCGCATCAGTGACGAATGCATTTTCATGCTGATGGGACGGGTGATCGAACACGCCCGGACGGAGGACCTTTTCCTCAAACCTTCCGACCCGCGCACCGCCGACTACATCGAAGGCCGCTACGGTTGAAACCGGCCCGGCCGTGGCCCGGCCCGCTGCCGGTTTCACCCACCCGCCGACAGGACCCTTTCCCCGCGCAGCCGTCGTCCACACGCCGCACCGCAGCGCGGACCGAGCCGGGGTCGACCGTTCCAACGCACCCCTCGGCGCGTCGCCCTGCCCATCCCACACTTGACGCACCGGCACCTTTCCCAATCCTGTTGGGCGTTGTGACCCGGCCAATGCGCCACAGACGGCAGACGCGGCGGGCCGCCACCCATGCGATCATGGTGGCCGGTCCGGCGCCCGCGTTTCCATAACCCGCCGGGTCAGGCAGGCAACCGAAGGGACGATCCCATGGACAAAACGCAAGGACCCATTTCCGCCTTCATCGAAAGGCACTATCGCCATTTCAATGCCGCTGCACTGCGCGACGCTGCACGCGCTTATCGCGCACACCTGGACGCCGGAGGCCGGATGTTCCTGACCCTGGCCGGAGCCATGAGCACCGCCGAACTCGGCATCTCCCTGGCCGAGATGATTCGCGCAGACAAGGTCCACGCCATCTCCTGCACCGGAGCCAACCTGGAGGAGGATGTGTTCAATCTGGTGGCGCACAACCATTACGTGCGCGTGCCGCACTATCGCGAGCTGAGCGCGGCCGATGAGGAGGCCCTGCTGCAACGGCACCTCAACCGGGTGACCGACACCTGCATCCCCGAAATGGAGGCCATGCGCCGGATCGAACAGGCCATGCTGGAACTGTGGTGCGATTGTGACCGGCGCGGCGAACGCCTTTTCCCCCATGAGTTCTTCTATCGCCTGCTCCGTTCCGGCCGGCTCAAGGAGAGCTACGAAATCGATCCCCGCGATTCCTGGCTGGTGGCCGCGGCGGAAAAGAATTTGCCCCTGTTCGTGCCCGGTTGGGAGGATTCCACCCTCGGTAACATGTACGCCGCCGCGGTGATCCGCGGAGACGTCCGCAATCCGGGCACCGTCCGCAGCGGCATCGAGTACATGGTGCAGCTGGCCGAGTGGTACACCACCAATGCCCGACGCCTGCCCAGCGGATTGGGGAGCATCGGCTTCTTCCAGATCGGGGGCGGCATCGCCGGTGACTTCCCGATCTGCGTCGTACCCATGCTCCACCAGGACCTCCGCCGCGAAAACGTCCCGCTGTGGGGCTATTTCTGCCAGATCAGCGATTCCACCACCAGTTACGGCGGTTACTCCGGAGCCGTGCCCAATGAGAAGATCACCTGGGGTAAACTCGCCCGGGAAACGCCCAAGTTCATGATCGAAAGCGACGCCACCATCGTGGCGCCCCTGATCTTCGCCTACGTCCTCGGCTGGTAATGGCCCGTTGGGAGGCCGGTTGGGTCGGAAGGAGACGACCGGACACCGGTTGACGACAAGACGCTCCCCGCTTGCACCGGGGTGAAAGTCCTAATGTCGGCTTGCTCAAGGACCGTACCGGACACCGTCGGCCGGAGCCGGCCCTCAGGGACGAGCCGCCAGGGTGGGAAGCCGGGCTTTCAGCACCGGATCAAAGTCCTGCGGGTCCTGCCAGAAATAATAGACGCGGGTCGAGACGTTCCACGTGGTCAGAAAGTACATCTGCTCGAACTTGACCCAGCGCGCCGAGCCATCGGCAAACACCTCGTTACCGCCCACGGGAACCGGTGACTTGGAGGAGCGGTGCTGCGGCATGTTGGCGTACACGAACTCCCGGCCCGGCTCCTGACCGCCCCACTGCCCATTGATCTTGCCCACGGCGTCGGCCGCAAGCGCCCAGGTCCCCCTGGCCAGGCTGAGTTTGACCGGGCTGCGCGACGGAAAGTTTCCTGCCGGGTTCAACCAGTTGGTGATGCCCCCAAAATACTGATAGCCCAGGACCCATTGAGGATACTGCGGCTCGTAGACCGGCAGCCCGGGCCGGTTGGGACAGGTCCAGACCGAAACCGTGTTTGACCGCACGGCCAGACCGACCATGGCCGCCGCCGCCGCCTCGGGCGGGTTCAAACAGTTCTGCACGAAATAACCCCCGCTCCAGCGTGCCTGAAGGACCCGATCGTTGTTGTCCACCGCATAGATGTTCACACCCACCGCCAATTGCCGCAGGTTATTAATGCAGGAGGCCCGTTTGCCCTTCTCTTTGGCCGCCGAAAGTGCCGGCAGCAACATGGCCGCCAAAATGGCAATGATCGCAATGACCACCAGCAACTCAATCAGCGTAAACGCCCGTCCCGATCCCTCGCAGTTGGCCGCCTTCATTTTGATCCCGCTACGTTGGTTGATCCACAGCTCACAGAAGAGGGAGAGCCCCGGGTCATGGTCCGACCACTGGTTCCATCTCCTCTGGCACCCTAAATCCCTCGTGCCCGACCTGTCAACCAGCCGGGCCGGAAGCCCGGGATCTCATCAGTTTCTTTGCCGCCGACCGCGCGAATCTCACAGGGCTCCCGCGGCCCACCATGGGATCGTGGTCCGGACCGGCCTTCAGATCGCCCGGGGCTGCCCCGGGACCGAACCCGTGCCCGCCAGACCAGCGACCGGCACAGGCCGTGAGCATGTCGGGACACGGGAATACCCACCGCTGGACGCCGCTCCCAACCCACTCCGTGCCGGTCCACAAAATGCCCAGGTCTCCCGCCGGCGACCGAGTTGCCTCGACGCAGTCCGGTTTCCCGTTCACCATGAGTCGCGGAATCGAAGGGCGATCACCATGAACCGCAACAAGGTTGTTCGGACCTTTGGATGGCTGGTGACACTCATCACCGGATCGGTCACGTCGGCGGCCGAGCCCGCCACAACGCCACCCCCGGTCGTCTTCACCACCGAACAAGACCATCGCAACATGCTGGAACAGCTGGGTATCACGCGGCTGCGCCCGGGACGCAGTCCCCGGGCCGACGCACCCAACGCCGCCAACTACGATGAGGCGCGAGCCAATCCGTATCCAGATCTCCCCGAGCTCTTGCGCAGTGCCGATGGTACGGCCATTGCCACGCCGGAACTCTGGTGGTTGAAACGGCGACCGGAGATCCTGGAACTTCTCGAACGCGAGGTGTACGGCCGGATTCCCACGAACGTGCCCGCTGTCCACTGGCAGATCGTTGAAACCCGGGAAATCGACTTGGACGGCACCCCGGCCGTTGAAAGGGACCTGGTGGGTGTGGTGGACAATTCGGCCTGTCCGGAAATCGAAGTCAGGATCTCACTCTCTCTAACGCTGCCCAAAAAGGCGAACACACCGGTGCCGGTGTTGCTGAGCTTCGGTTTCACGCCCCGCGACTGGGAGCGGTTTGGGGAACGGTCAGGCCGGACCAACCCGCCTCCGCGCGGCTCCGGCAGGCGCGAAAAAGTCGTGAGAGCCGGCTGGGGGTATGCCGTGCTCAATCCCCTGAGCGTCCAGGACGATACGGGCGGGTGGGAACCGCGCCGATCCGGCACCACAACCGGCACCAATGCCGCTCCCGACGGCGCGGGCCTCACCCGTGGGATCATCGGCCTGGTCAATCGCGGTCAGCCGCGTCAACCCGATCAATGGGGTGCCCTGCGCGCCTGGGCCTGGGGTGCCTCTCGAGCACTCGACTACCTGGAAACCGTGCCCGAGGTGGACAGCCGGCGCGTGTGCATCACCGGCGTGTCGCGGTTCGGCAAGGCCGCGCTGGTGGCCATGGCGTTTGACCAGCGCTTCGCCGCCGGATTGATTGCCTCCTCGGGCAGGGGCGGCACCGCCCTGTTCCGACGCAACTTCGGGGAGAGCCTCGAGAACCTTGCCTGGCCCGGTGCCTACCATTGGATGGCCGGTAACTTCCTCAAATACGCCGCCGAGGAATCCAGGTTCGGCCGTCGAACCCCGGCCGACCTGCCCGTGGATTCCCACATGACCCTCGCCCTCTGCGCACCGCGGCTGGTCTTCATCAGCCATGGCATCCCCGAAAAGGGCGACGCCCCCTGGATCGATCACCGCGGCAGTTTCATGGCGGCCGTCGCCGCCCAAAAAGTCTGGCGCCTGCTGGGCGCACGCGACCTCGGCCGCAGTGACGACCCGTCCCGTGAGCCGATGCCCGCCGTGCTCGAGGGCCTGCTCCACGGCGCGATTGCCTGGCGCCAGCACGACGGCGGCCACACGGACGAACCGAACCTCGAGCTCTTCATCCAGTGGGCCGAAAACCAATGGCGCCAAGCCGCCGCCCGCACCGACGCCTCCGATCGGCAGCCGGACCTTCGCTCCCTCAAGGCCGTAGTGGCAGACCGCTACAAGATCGGCGTGGGCGTTGACCTGGACGTCCTTCAAAACCCGGAGGACGTCGCCCTGATCCGCCGGCACTTTCAGATCCTGACCCCGGAAAACTGCATGAAACCGCAGGCCCTGCACCCGGCGGAGAACGTCTGGCGATTTGAACAGGCCGATGCCTTTGCCAACTTCGCCCGCTCCCATGGCCTCGAACTGGTGGGGCACTGCCTCGTTTGGGCCAAGGACGATCGCACCGACCGCTGGATGATGGAGGAACCGGACGGCCGACCCGTAACGCGCGAAACCCTCCTGCGCCGAATCGAAGCCCACGTCCGCACCGTCGTGGAACGGTACGCCGACGTGGTCACGATGTGGGACGTCGTCAATGAGGCGGTGGCCGACGGTGGCGACGACATCCTCCGCGATTCGATTTACTCGCGCACGGCCGGTGTGGATTTCATCGTCACCGCATTTCGTGCCGCCCGGGCCGCCGACCCGGATGCCCTGCTGATCTACAATGACTACAACTGCCACATGCCGCACAAACGACGCAAACTCCTCGCCCTGCTCCGCGAACTGAAAGAGCGTGGTGCCCCCGTGGACGCCTACGGCATGCAGGGCCACCTCGAGTTGGGAGACAACTCCCTGCCACAGCTCCGCGAAACGTTCGAAGAACTCCGGAAACTGGGACTCAAAGTCGTGGTGTCGGAACTGGACCTGGACGTGGTCACCCGCAGCCGCTGGTGGGCCGAGGGCGGCAGGTACCGCGCCGAGCTGGCCCGCTGGGACCCCTACCGGCACGGTCTACCCCCGGAGATCGAGCAAAACGCCCTCAAACAGTGGATCGAGACCTTCAGCCTGTTCGAACAGTACCGCGACATGATCGCGCGGATCTCTTTCTGGAACCTCCACGACGGCCAAAGCTGGCTCAACTACTTTCCGTGGCCGCGAACCAATTACCCGTTGCTCTGGGATCGCCAGCGCCGCCCCAAACCGGCCTTCGACGCGGTGTACCGGCTGCTGCTGGGACCTCCACCACCCCATGAGGCCGTTCCCCGCACCGACCCCGTCTCCCAACAAGCCCATCAACAGCTCGTGGCCAAAACCCGACAGGGCCGGATCGACGTGTATTTCGCAGGTGACTCCATCGTCCGCCGCTGGGGCGCCACGGACCATCCCCATCTGTTGGAACACTGGCGCCGTTGTTTCCACGGGTGGCACGCCGCCAACTTCGGCTGGGGTGGCGACACCACCCACAACATCCTCTGGCGCATCCGCAATGGCGAATTCGAAGGACTCTCGCCCAAGATCATCGTCTTGCAGGCCGGCGCCAACAACCTCCCGTGGCAGGGACCAGCCAACGAAACCCACATCCGCGACGTAGTGGACGGAATCCGCGCCCTTGTCGGCGAATTCCACCAGCGCGCACCGGCCGCCGTGATCGTGCTCACCGCCATGTTCCCGCGATCCCAGAATCCGGACCTCCAACCCGCAATCGAGGAGATCAACCGTCGTCTGGCCCTGCTGGCGGACGGAAAACGCGTCCGATGGGTCAACATTAATCCGGAGCTTGTGGACGCATTCGGCAGGTTGCGTCCCGAAATGTCACGGGACGGCCTTCACCTGGAACTGCCCGCCTACGAAATCTGGGCCCGAGCCCTCCGGCCCATCTTCGAAGAAGTCCTCGGTCCGCCGGCCTCCAAGGACCTCGCCCCGCCACCTACGGCCAACCCTGCTGCAGCCGGATCTTCCTGACCCGGGCCCAGACGTTGCCAGGGCTGAGGAATCGCCGTGGAGCCACCGCAGCCGGGCGCGCGTCCCTTTCGGCGCTCGTTCGATTCCGACCGTGGCCTTTGTACCCCAGGGGCCCGTGCACCCGGGCAACCCATGCTCACCAATTCAGCCGGGCAGTCGTCAAGGACCTGAAACGGAAAGCCAATCTCGTGAACCGCCGTGCCGCTTTTGCCCTTCCGTCGGCAAGCCGGCGTTGCTACAAGAGCGGCATGCCGGCTGACTTGACCCTCGGATTCATCGGCACCGGCCAGATGGCCACCGCACTGGCGCGCGGCTTCATCCAGGCCAGGCGCGTCACAGCCCGTCAAATGGTGGGCAGCGACCCCGATCCGCTCGCACGCGCACGATTCTCCAAAGAAACCGGAGCCCAGACCGTTTCTCAAAACACAGAGGTGCTGCGCCGTGCCCGGGTCATCCTGCTGGCCACCAAACCGGCCCAGGCAACCGAGGTCCTCCAGGAGATACGACCCGCGTTCACGCCGGCCCATCTCCTCATCTCCATCGCCGCCGGCGTGTCCCTGGCCCGACTGGAAGCGGCTTTGCCGGCCGGGGCTCGCGTGGTTCGGGTCATGCCCAACACGGCCGCGCTCGTCGGGGCCTCGGCCACGGCCTTCGCCGCCGGTCAACACGCCACGCGGGCCGACGCAGCCCTGGTGCAGCGCCTGTTCTCGGCTGTGGGGCTGGCCCTTCCCCTCAAGGAGTCGCTGCTGGACGCCGTCACCGGCCTGAGCGGGAGCGGCCCTGCCTACGTCTGCGCGTTTTTGGAGGCGCTGGTGGACGGGGGCGTGGCCTGCGGTCTGCCCCGGACCACCGCCCAGCAACTGGCCCTGCAGACCCTGATCGGCACCGCCCGTCTGCTCCAGGAAAAGAACCTCCATCCCGCATTGCTCAAGGAGATGGTGACCAGCCCGGGCGGCACCACCATCGAGGGCCTGCACGCGCTGGCCGAGGGCGCCTTTCACGGCGTCGTCATGAACGCGGTGCGCCGTGCCGCCGAAAAGGCCACACGACTCGGTCAGGGTTGAACACAAGTTTGTACGAACCGGAGCGCTGCAGATTCAGCCAAAAAAACGGAGCCATGAGTCTTCCTCCACCCACGCCTGCTCAAGCCCGATTGATCTGGGCCGCGCTGACCGGTCTGGCGCTGGCCCTGTTGGTGTTCCTGGTGGGTGCACTGATCTGGGCCCTGGGACGGGTTCTGGACGTCCTTTCCCCGGTTCTGTGGCCGCTGGCTGTGGCCGGCGTCCTGGCCTATCTCTTGGATCCCTTGGTGGACCGGTTGGAACAACGCGGGCTGGGCCGGGTGCGGGCGGTTGTGTTGGTGTTCTTCCTGGCCGTGTTCCTGATCGCGGGTCTGGTGGCCAGCGTGGTCCCTCAACTGGTGGTTCAGACGCGGCAACTGGTGGAAAACGTCCCGACTTTTGTGGCCCGATTGGAGGCGAAGGTGGAACATTGGGCCACTCACCCTCCGGGGTTACTGGACCAGACCTTGCGCCGGCTGGGCCTGCCCTGGTTGCGCGGGCCCGCCTCCACCAATGCGCCCACAGAAGACCACGGGAAGACCCCCACCGAGCAGGCCGTCGTACCAGAAGGCTCCGGAGCAGCCAGTGCGGGCCCGTCATGGCTGGATCAACTGGATCCGGAAACCGTCCAGAAGGTGGCCGCATGGTCGGGTCGCGCCCTCCGGGCTGCGGGCAATTGGCTGGCCGACCAGTTGTCGAAGGTCACGGCTCTATTCGGTGTGGTGGCCGGTCTGGCGTTGATTCCGATCTACCTGTTCTACCTGCTCGTGGAGAAGCGGACCATCACCGGGTCGTGGACGCGCTACCTGCCCGTGCGCGATTCGCGGTTCAAGGAGGAGCTGGTGTTCGTCCTGCGCGCCGTCAACGATCACCTCATCGCCTTCTTCCGCGGACAGGTGCTGGTGGCCATCTGCGACGGTGTCCTGTACGGAATCGGGTTCGCCCTGATCGGCCTGCCGTATGCCGTGGTGATCGGGGCCATGGCGATGGTGCTGACGATCATACCCTTCCTGGGAGCGATTGTAACCTGTGTCACTGCGCTCATCATTGCCGTGGTCAGCTACGGAGACTGGCAGCATCCCCTGCTGGTTTTGCTGGTGGTGGCGGTCGTCCAGGCCATTGAAGGTTACGTGCTTCAACCGCGGATCCTCGGTTCGCGCGTGGGTTTGCACCCCATGGTGATCATCGTGGCCATCATGGTGGGAACCACGCTGCTGGGCGGGTTGCTGGGCGGCTTGTTGGCAATCCCCATGGCCGCCGTGCTGCGAGTGCTCCTGGCACGGTATATCTGGCGTCAGAGCGCCACCGAAACACCCTTACCCACCGGGAGGCCTCAGGCAGGCGGAGTCTGAGGAAAGATCCGGTAGAGCAGCAGATAGATCAGCACACCCGTGACCGACACGTACAGCCAGGCCGGCCAGGTCCAGCGCGCCCAGCGCCGATGCGCCTCCCACTGCTGACGCAGGGCCAGGGTCACGGTCGTCAGCACCATCGGCACAATCAGCCCCGCCAGCACCGTGTGCGTCAACAATATGACCAGGTAAATGGGCCGGAACCATTCCGGCTCACGAAAGACCGTCCGGCCGGCGTGGGCATGGTAGTACAGGTAACCGGCCAGAAACAGGGCCGACAAAACCAGCGCACCCAACATGCAGAACCGATGCCCGGTCCGCCGGCCGCGGTGGATCAACACAAGACCCGTTACGACAAGCACCGCGCTGCCGCCGTTCAACAGCGCGTTGACCAGAGGCAAATCCTGAAGGTTCATGACACGTCCTCACCCCGGGAATCAGTGGCTTGTTCGCGCCGGTTCCCGCTCCAGCTGCCGCAGGGCCCGGAGAATCCGCCTTTGGACGGGCTCAAACGGCAGGTCCTCACCCACGGTCTCAAAACTTGCCCGCAACCGCCCCTGCGCATCCACCAGCACGAACGTGGTGCTGTGAATGAAAAGATCGGCCGGATTGGTCCGCCTGGATTCCGGAATCTCCAGGGCAGTCAGTTTGAGGCCGTCCACGGCCAGGCGTGCGATCTGCTCGGGCGCACCCGTCAGGAACCACCACCGCGCGAAATCCGCCCCGTGTTTCTCACCGTACCGGCGCAGAACCTCGGGGGTATCATAAGCCGGGTCGGTGGTCAACGTGACCAGTCGTGCTCCACTGCCGGCGGGTAACGCGTCCTGAAGCTGCTTCATGCGCCGGGTCATGATGGGGCATGGACCGGCACAGCGCGTGAAAATAATGTCGGCAATCCATGGCCGTCCCCGCAAATCCGACAGTGTTACCGTGCGCCGCTCCTGATTCGTCAGGACGAACTCGGGCACGACATTCAACACCGGCAGTGGCAAGGCCGCGGCTCGACGCGAACCCGCCAGGGCCAGGGCCACCAATACCAGCAGGGTAAGCCCCAGCAACACCAACCCCACCGCCAGGGTGTTGAGGGATCCTCGCGCTGCAACGAGCCCCTGCCCTGGCCGCACCTGCCGGCGCAACCTTGATGAACAAACCAACTTCATGACTCATTCAGCCGGTATCGGAACCAGCCACCTCCCGGCGTTGCCCAGCTTCTCGTTAGCGCAGCACGACCGGGCGTGCAAGTATGGCGCGTGACCCTGTGCCCAATTCCGTGGAATCGCATGCTCCGCCGGACCGCCGGCAGCCGCACCCGCGGGCGAATCTCCAGATCAGGTCCGGCCCCCAAACCGTAACCCTGTCCCGATGCGAGCAGCAGGAACGGATCAACGCCCACCACCGCCGCCCCGCTGGCCCTCCCGCGGCCGTTGCAGCTGGTTCAGCAAGCGGTTCAAACGGTCAAGTTCGCGGTTCATTTCCTCCTTTTGCTCCACCGCCATGTCCAGAAGCTCCGCGGCCTCCTCCAGGTCTTCGATGATCTCCCTCAGCTCCAACACCACCTCCTGCAGCCGCCGCAAGGCTTCCTCCATCGCCGCTGGCCGGGTCCGCTGCGTACGCCCCTCGCCGGCCACCGGACTTCCGGCCGCCGAAGGTACTCCGGGGGGCTTGCCGGGCAGTCGCTCCGATGAAACAGCCGAAGCCTCTGCCGCCGCCTCCGGCCCGGACACGCCCTGCGCCTCCGGCGTCGTTGCCGACTGCCCCTCAGCCGGATGCTCAACCGTCCGATCAGGTTCGTCCTGATCGGCGGGGATGGCACGGGCCTGCTGCTCCTCCGGCTCATGCCACATTTCCCCTCCACCGCCACGGCGGCGCCGACCGCCGCGACCACGACCGCCCCGCCGCCGGCCGTGCGACGGCCGGTCCGTCCGATCACTGCTGCCGTGACTCACAGGGGCCGCACCGCTTTCAAAAGCATCTCCCGTTGCCGTTGACATCCGCACCATCAAGCGGGCCATCAGCCCCAAAAAGCAACTGCAATCTCAAAACCCGCATGCCCACACCATGCGACAAGCCAAATGCGCAAACCAATGGGCACACGGCAGCCGCAGAAAATCCGAGCGCCCATGTGGACCGTTCCCATGCCCGGCCGGCCACTGGACGCCCGGTGCGCCATCGTCCCTCCGGAACTCGCGTGTCCCAACTGTCCACCAGCGATGACCGCCTGAATCCAATTCAACAGGGAAGGGATGCGAATCGCCCACGAGCGATCACCCGGTCCATGGACCTGCCAGCCACCGAAGCCCTCAGGAGCTTCCATGGTCGGCAGGTTCCGGCCAACCGTGGTGTACGCCAGGTTTGAATGGGCGACTTTATGAGTTGCGGCCCCTCCGAACCCCTCAGCCGCGGCACGACCGCAACTCGGACAGTTGTCTGGTGTTTTGCTCTGGGACAACTACATTGAGGTGACCATGCAAGAAATGGGATGGATCCGGTTGGGTTGGGTTGCCTGCCTCGTGGCGCTTCATCCGCCCCTGGTCGGCCAACTGACCGCGGCGCCCGCAGGTTCGGAGGCGAATCCCTACCTTGTGGTGGTCGAACGCAACATGTTCGATCTCAGACCCATGCCCAAGCCGGAGGAGCTCACCCCCGCCCCACCCCCGCCACCGCCCACGAAGATCACCTTGCAAGGGATCACGGTGCTGTTTGGGCGAAAAGAAGTGCTGCTGAAGATCCCCGAATCGCCCGCCCCGGGACAACCCCCAAAGGAACGGTCGTTGATCCTGGCCGAAGGTGAACGACACGGTCCGATCGAGGTGGTTCGGATCGACCCTGTGGCCCGCGAGGTACATCTGCGGGACTCGGGTAACCCGGTGACGTTGAAGCTTACGGATTTCATCGTCAAAACCCCGGCTGCACCCACCCCGGGCACGCCCACTGCCGGTGTGGTCCGACCCACGGCACCGGGCGCAATGCGGCCCAGCCCGCCGCCTGCCGTCAACGTGCCATCCCCGGCTGGGGCCAATGTCACCACCCCGGTGCCCACCCTCCCAACCCCGGCATCCGGGCAGGCAAATCCGAACTTTCCGTCGCGACCGGTCCGCACCCTCCCCGGCGGCTTCCAAGCAGCCGCCCCACCCCAGCAACCCTCGCAAC